>CANREG010000008.1 GCA_947629565.1 uncultured Lachnospiraceae bacterium | reverse complement strand
TGGTACTAAAGTTCTAATATTTTAATATCGTTGGCTTATTCTGCTTATTTAAATCCTACAGTAAATTTACGCTATCTGGTATTAAATTCATGTGGCAAATATCGTTGTGAATGTGTTATAATATTCATGACGGTTGAGTTTCCTTTCTTAGAACGTTTTTGTGGTGATTAACATTCTATAGGACTCAGCCGTTTTTGTATAGTGAAAAGTGTCACATCAATTGTAACTCTACAAAAAAATGAAAAACGAAAGGAAAAATGTCTTGACAAGTATATTTTAATACAGTAAAATAATCAACTAAGGGCATGGAAGATATGCATATATGGTGGACATGCATATTTTATATAATATGAAATATAATATGAAATATAATATGAAATATAATATACCTTATAAAAGAAAGGGACACATAATGGTTTTATGTTGTTAGGTGGAATAATGGAAGAACGCATACCAAGAACGGCCGGCAATGTTTATGAAAAAGCAGATAAAGATACATGGATGCTTTTTCCCAAGGAAAAGAAGTTCACATCATTTGTTGATATTATGGAATTGACTATTTCAGATAAAGAAGAAGATTCAGATTTTGAGGGTATTGACATTCATGATGTGATTGAGAATATACAAACATTAAGTCTATAAGCTGTAGGAAAATATTTAATGTTTATATAGGCTTGTCAAACATATGTTACACTATAATGAATAAAATCATTTAGACCAGCTTGAGGGGACTTCCATCCTAAAGGTCTCATCGGAAAATGGTTATAATCTTTATATAAGGTTAATTCTCCTCAAATGAGTAAAAGGTATGGGTGGCATAAAAACACTCATTGTCTTTGCGATGGTTTCGATTCATTTTACCATTGTGGCGAGGTGTAAACGGTCTGATTTTTTTATGTTAGATACCTTGTTTAGCCAGTCCCAATTCAAAGGGAGTTCCATGTACCATCATAACAATTTTTCCAGTGGTAAACATACTGTCTGTTATAACACAAAAGAAGTTTTTCCAGTATTTAATTATTAAAATGTAACACATGTATTGTAATCTTACACTGTAGGAAAAATATATGGTGTTTAGTCATTTTTTCTTTTCGAAAAACGAAAATTGTATTGCAATGTTTAGGAGGGTTTATGGATAAAAATATATGTCGAGTATTTACATTTTATAGTAATTTTCTTCCAGCTATTATGGAGGAGCATAGTTGGGAGTATTGTGCTTTTGGAACTATAGATGGAATTGATGTTGGGAATAATATTGCAGAAAATGATGGAGAGATTTTGGATTGTATAAGGAAAGAACATACAGAATTCCAAAAAACTTTGTCAGGCACATATAATGCAGAACGGATATATGGTATTCGCTTTGGCGATATAGAAGCCGAAAAGGAATTTTGGGAAGAAAATCCAGAATATCCTTTTTTATTTTTTACCAGAATACAGTGTGAAGGAGATAGGATTACATTTTGGGATAGGAATAATAAGTGTAAGCTTGAAGAGAAACTTTCATTAGGTAGCGAAATGAAGATTATGACATATCTTACATATGGTAATTCTGATTTGTTTCTTGTAATAAAAGCGCAGAGTTATCAGAATGGAGCTCAATTGATTCATGCGATGAATCAGGGGATGAATTTGATTGTGGATTCCGAATCAGTTTGCTACTTGAAAAATAGTTTTTCAATCATGGCAGTAAGGCATAAATGGATAGATGACATGAAAGACAAACAGCGAATGCAATTAAATCAGAAAAAGATTGAGTGCGTTTATATTAAAATTATAAAAGAACCAAATAAGGATGCTACAAAATTAGTGCAAGCAATAAATGATCGAATTGACGGGGTTGATGCGCAGATAAGGGCTGTTTTAGGGGTTGATGATGAACAGATTATTATAAAGGATATAGGTTGGGGAGATTTTCTTTCTTTATACAGTAAAACAGAAGGGATATTTTGCAATTCAAATAAAGAATTTCGTGCTGTTTGGGCAGGAACAACAACTACGATTCAGGAAAAATTACCTAATATACTGGACGGATCTAAAAATAGTGAGATTTCTTTTAAGGGAAAGATAGGTATAACTGAGCAGAAATTTAAGGAGATTTCAGAAAACTCCAAAATACTGGGGGAAAAATATATTTCACATAAGAACGACTCGATGGAAATATTGAGGGAAATACAAGAAAAATCTCCCGACAAGAATTTTAAAGAAATTAATATTATATTGAATTCTGTGCCACGATATGCCGGGGGACTGTTTAATGATTATGTCTTTTACTCTATTTTGTCCCCCATAAAATTTTTGCTTTGCTTAATGCGAGAGAATTTGAAGCTGGGAACTTTGTATATGCGAGACTACTATGACTTCTTGAAAGCTTTTTGTATGTATGTGCAAGGTTCTCTGACTTCGGACAGACATTCAATTCAAGCGATAGATTTTAACTCTAAAATATACGAGGTGCCAGCTAAGATTATTGCTTTTTATAGTGCCCATATTAATTTTGTTAAAAGGATCCTTTCTGCTTTTGATGCAGAAGATGATTCTTGTGAATATGAGTTTTTAGTGGCACCGGGAATAAGTAATGTAGTTTATGTAGATGAATTATATTCTTCGGTGTCCAATCAAAAGAGGCTTATGAAGGTAGAAATCCCAGAGTATTGTCTTTATAATCTACATGATATGATGATTATACTCACACACGAAACTGCCCATTATGTAGGTCGAAGATATCGTTTGAGAGATGTATTTAGATATGATTCAATTTTAAAGAATTTTTCGCATATTTATGTAAGTTATGTTAAGGGGTGGTGCTTGGAAGAAAAAGTATGCCAAGAGGATTGTGCATGGGAGACTGTTCAACGACGAATGGAAACTATGCTACGCAGAGCACTCGAAAGAAAATTGGAATGGGACTATGTGTCGAAGATAGAAAATAAAAGTAGGGATTATGACTATACGCATGTGGTTGAAAAAAATAAAATCTATGGAAAACATATAACTCAGCTACAGGCAAATATTCAGATGGCAATGATTGATATAGTTCAATTTGGTTTGAAAAATGTATTTGGACCAGTTTTATACGACCAGGAGAATTCAGAAGAAATTTTTTCCTGTATTAAGCAGGCTTCAGAGCGATATATAGTTATCCACGAATCCGGCAGTACACTTATGTCTTCAAGAAACACAATGGATGTATTGTCTATGATTTATGAAGAAGGATTTGCGGATTTGATGGCAATTCTTGTGTTAAATTTGAATGCCATAGAGTATGTCGAAGGTTTACTAAATGAAGTTGAACGACAAAATTGGAAATTGGAGGACTGTTATCGATCAGATATATTATATCGAATAGGAATTGTTTTGCAGTGTTGTATTAGAACCAAGCAACTGGAGAAGAATTTTATTTCTGATTTTTTTGAAGGTAAAGTAAATAAAAAGAAACAAACAGATGCCGAAAAACTGATTGAAAGGGTATTACTGACTTGCGAAATGAATCGTAGAAAGCCAGTTGAACCAGATAAATATCACAAGGAATTGAGAAATATTTTGCGTGATGCTGATGTTGTGAACGAGGTTTGGAGTTATTTAATGCTTTGTAGTGAGCAATTTTATGAGGATTATATAGAACCATCAGATGATATGAAAAAGATACGCACATTTTTTAAAGAATATTCAAGTACGCAAAGAAAGTCTGGTTTACAGGATGTTTCTGCAGAGGAACAGATAGCAGAAATGCTGAAAATTATTTGGGAATCCCGTGATAATATACTATAAGTTGGTAAAGAAGAAACAGGAGAGAATCATGAAAGCTGAAATTGACAAACAAGACAAACAAGAATTTAGAAATGATCTTAAAAATAAATTAGAAAATTTTACGGCTGGATTTATTAATTATCTTAAAACAAAAAGTGTATCGGAGGTTATGCAAAAGCTGTTTGCAAATTTAATAAATTTAGAGTTGTTTGTTTGGAATGAATCCTTAAATGAGGCAAGTGGCTCGTTGAATGACAAAATAAAACCAATGCAGATAAAATTCAATCGGGTTATTGAAGTTGAAGGAGATTCACAAAAAATCAAAGAATACATAAGAAAACAAGAGGAGGGTATCCCTATTTTTTCTAATGATTCTAAAGTTTTGTATAATGCGTCAACAGAGTTTATTAGCGAATTTAGTGTAATGTTCGGGGTTGTATTGGATACGGAGTCGGGGATATCAGAAAAAATTATGGCAGAAGTATTGTTAGATTTTTTGCAAAAATGCTTTGATAGCCTTGATTACTTAGATACAACGGAGATATCCGTTTGGCAGGAAAAGGAGAAAATTTTTAACTTTGATATTATTAATGCATATGTAAAGAAAGCATTTTGTGAGTTATCAATTCCCTCAGAAGATATAATTAGAAAAATATCTTACCAGTATTATGAGAGGAGTGAAGTTTGTGCCAGTATTTACTTTGCAGATGAAAATATATGTAAGGTTCTTAAGGAACAGAGAAAAAAAGGCATAGTATGGATAAATGAAGAAAATGCTTCTGCCAAAGATATGAGTAAGGATAAAAATATATCTAGTGTGCGGAAAATGCTTGAAACATGCAAAAATGGGAATGTTTTGTTGGCTCGGATAGGGGTGGAAAGTAAGTGTCCGATTATAGCTGTGGCAACTGAACAAACATTATGTAAAGAATCGGTACGATATATTTTGGAGTTCTGTGGAAGAGGCGAATGGCGGCTTTGTGCCCGTGGGGAGGTTATTTTGGAATATCGAGAAGGTGTTTATTCTATTAATAAACAGCATTTTGAATCAAAAATTTCCGAAAAGGTGAAGCAGATTGATTTAATTCGGAAGGAATACAAAGCAACATTTGAGTTAGTTTTTGAACATTTATATGAATGTCCTCATGGAGCGCTGATGATCGTAGGTGAGACTGAAGTTATTAAGCAGGAGGTAAAACGATTATCTTCTCTACATAAAGGAATGATGATAGATGAACTTGATTTGAACGAAACTGAAAACTTATCTTTGATGCAAGGATTGGCATCAATCGACGGTGCCATTATGGTAGATGATAATGGCATATGTCGTGGATTTGGGATTATTTTGGATGGGGAAACAATAATAAAGGGAAATGTGGGACGAGGATCAAGGTATAATTCTGCTAAAAATTATGTTGCGTTGCGTGATAAGGTATATGCGGTGGTTTTTTCAGAAGATAAAGAAAAGGGGATTGATGTTATTAATGGAACAACATAATTGTCATAGCCAGTCTGCATAGTAAGATTAAAAAACCTATTGAACAATAACAGACAATGGAGTATAATGACCTACGGAAAGCAAATCATCTTCGGGGCGGGGTGCAAGTCCCCACCGGCGGTATTTGAACAGCGGGGAGCAGTCCCGCAAGCTTCATCAGCCCGCGAGCCGCAAGGCAGGAACCGGTGAGATTCCGGTGCCGACAGTATAGTCTGGATGGAAGAAGAGTCA
This sequence comes from uncultured Lachnospiraceae bacterium, assembly GCA_947629565.1. GTDB lineage: Bacteria > Bacillota > Clostridia > Lachnospirales > Lachnospiraceae > CAG-590. The sequence continues at coordinate 53,711 of CANREG010000008.1, read as the reverse complement.
GATACAAGGTCTGATTGTATTTTGATGTAAGCAAGGTCCCGAAAGCAGTGCGCTTTTGGGACTTTTTAATTGTGTGGAGTGAAAGATGGAGCAGCGGGAACAATATATGCGGCGGGCTATAGAGCTGGCCAGACGTGGAATTGGAAAAGTGAATCCGAATCCCCTGGTGGGAGCCGTTTTAGTTAAGGAAGGGCAGATTATCGGCGAGGGGTATCATATGCAGTATGGCGGGCTCCATGCGGAGCGGAACGCCTTTCAGTCTCTAAAAGACAGGGAGGCGGCGAGGGGGGCGGAGTTATATGTGACCTTAGAACCCTGCTGCCACCATGGAAAGCAGCCGCCCTGCACGGAGGCGATTATAGAGCATGGCGTTTCGAGTGTGTATGTGGGCTCTAATGATCCGAATCCCCTTGTGGCGGGAAAGGGAATAAAGCAGCTCGAAGCGGCGGGAATCCGGGTGGTGACAGAATTTCTGAAGGAGGAATGCGACGCATTAAATCCGGTATTTTTCCACTACATCACCACAAAGACGCCCTATGTGCTGATGAAATATGCCATGACCTTAGATGGAAAGATTGCCACAAGGACCGGACATTCGAGATGGGTATCCGGCGAGCAGTCCAGAGAACGGGTGCAGCAGACAAGAAATGCCCTGACGGGGATCATGGTAGGAATCGGCACGGTATTAAATGACAATCCAAGACTGACCTGCCGGATAGAAGGGGGCAGGAATCCTGTCCGGATTATCTGTGATTCCAAGCTGCGGATCCCCTTATCTTCCAATGTAGTGGATACGGCAAAGGAGGTGCCGACCATTCTTGCCACCATACCGCCTCATGCGGAGTACAACCGGTTCTGGCATGAGCAGAAGGAGGCGTTGGAAGCGGCAGGGGTGGAGGTGCTGACGGTCAGGGAATGTGAGGGTAGGTTAGACCTTAAGGATTTGATGGCAGCACTTGGCGAAAAGCAGATAGACAGCATTTTGTTAGAGGGTGGTTCTACCCTTAACTATGCCGCATTGCAGGCAGGCATTGTAAATCGGATTGAGGCATATGTGGCTCCCAAATTCTTTGGCGGCGCAGGATATTACACGCCTGTAGGCGGCGAAGGGGTGGAACTGGCGACAGAGGCTTTGGGCTGTCAGTTAGTGTCCGCAGAGACGGTAGGGGAGGACGTGCTTCTTACCTATGATGTGCGGAAAGCCGTTGGCGGGGATTCGTGAAGGAGGATAGAAATGTTTACGGGAATCATAGAGGAGATTGGCACTGTGGCCTCCATTCAACGGGGCGCTAAGTCTTCAAGACTGACAATAAAAGGAAAGCTGATTTTTGAGGATATGCATATTGGCGATTCCATAGCCGTGAACGGGGTGTGCCTGACGGTGACGGAAAAGTCAGAGAATACTTTTACGGCGGACGTCATGGCGGAAACATTGCGGCGTTCCTCCCTAGGCAGCCTTTCTCTCGGCAGCCGGGTGAATCTGGAACGGGCAATGGCGGCAGACGGACGCTTTGGCGGGCATATTGTGAGCGGGCACATTGACGGCACCGGGGAGATAGCGGGCATGGATCGGGAGGACAATGCGGTCTGGGTGACGGTTAAGGCGCCGCCTGCGCTTTTGCGGTACATTATTGAAAAGGGTTCCATTGCCATTGACGGAATTTCTTTAACCGTTGCCTATGTGGACAATCAGTGCTTTAAGGTGTCGCTGATTCCCCACACGGCAGGCCACACCACTCTGCTTGACAAAAAAAACGGGGATGTGGTGAATCTGGAAAATGATATTGTGGGAAAATATGTGGATAAACTGCTGCACTTTGATGAAACACAGGGATTGGCAGGAAATGTGGGAACCAGGGCGGAAAGCAGAATCAATACAGATTTCCTCAAAGAAAACGGATTTATGTAGACTTATTATGTAAACATATTATGTTTTAGACATTATGTCTATGTATTATGTCTATGTATTATGTAGACCGAGTGAATTAATAAGCAGCAAAATCGGAATATAATCATGAATGCGTGTTGTATAGATAAACCATATACTGACATTATCACGATAGATTATACAAATAAAAAAACAGGAGGCGGAAAAATGTCGGAATTTCATACAAGCCTGGAACTGGCCCAGGACTTAAAGGCCGGAAAATGTATTGTCCTCTTAGATGATGAGGACAGGGAAAACGAGGGAGATGTCATCTGCGCCGCAGAATTTGCCACGACAGAGAATGTGAATTTTATGGCGGCTTATGCAAGAGGGCTGATTTGTATGCCCATGGACGCCAGCTATACGGATAAGCTTCATCTTCCCCAGATGTGCCTCACCAATACGGATAACCACTGTACTGCATTTTCCGTATCGGTGGACCATGTCAGCACCACTACGGGAATCTCCGCCTATGAGCGGGGCGTTACCGCCAGAAAATTCGTGGAGGACTCTGCAAAGCCGGAGGATTTCCGCAGGCCGGGGCATATGTTTCCCTTAGAGGCCAGACCGGGCGGCGTGATTGAGCGTCCGGGCCATACGGAAGCGACAGTGGATTTGATGAAATTAGCGGGGCTGAAACCGGTGGGACTTTGCTGCGAGATTATGCGTGAGGACGGCATGATGGCAAGAAAGGATGACCTCCTGCGGTTTGCCAAAGAACACAATTTGAAGATTGGAACCATTGCAGACCTGATTCAGTACCGCAAGGAGCATGAGGTTTTTGTGGAGTGCGTGGCTAAGGCGAAAATGCCTACCCGCTATGGCGAGTTTATGATATATGGCTATGTCAACAAATTAAACGGAGAGCATCATGTGGCCTTAGTCAAAGGAGATGTTGCCGACGGCAAGCCGGTACTTTGCCGGGTACATTCCGAATGTCTGACCGGAGACGCCTTAGGCTCTGCCCGCTGTGACTGCGGCCAGCAGTATGACGCAGCCATGAAAATGATTGCCAGAGAGGGGCGCGGCGTTCTGCTCTATATGCGGCAGGAGGGCCGGGGGATTGGCCTGATTAACAAGATACGCGCCTATGCCCTTCAGGACCAGGGGCGGGACACAGTAGAAGCCAACTTGGAGTTGGGCTTCCCGGAGGACGCCAGAGATTACACCATCGGCACCCAGATTCTGGTGGATTTGGGTATCCGTGAGCTTCGCCTTATGACCAATAATCCCCTCAAGGTATACGGCCTCAAAGGCTACGGACTAGACATTGTGGAGCGCGTCCCCATCATCATGGAACCGGGCAAATACGACGCTTTCTACTTAAAAACCAAACAGGAAAAAATGGGCCATATTTTAAATTATTAGCCATTTTTTGATATAGAATGAAATGAACCATTTATTATATTTCATTTACTAAGTATATTGGGAGTTGCAAAACTCACAAAAACCTGCATTATGTTATGCAAACGAAACAATCACCATAAACAAACATAGCGAAACGCTTGATAACCTGAATGAAGTTACGCAAGCGGAACAATCACCATAAGCAAGCATAGCGAAACGCTCGATAACCTGAATGAAGTTGTGCATATACAACAATTACCACAAGCAGGCATTGTGAGCCCGCCGGCACTTAGGCGGTGCGAAGCAGCGTCTTATGTGCCGCTGCGAGGCGAGCATAGTGCGAACGTGCCTGCGTTGGTATTGTTGTATATGTACAACTTTAGAAACTGACAAGCGTTTCGCAAATATAGATATAAATCTAGAAAGGTAGGTACTAAGTATGAACACATTGGAAGGAAAATTAGTCGCAAAGGATATGAGGATTGGCATTGTCGCCGCAAGGTTTAACGAGTTCATCGTGTCCAAATTAATCGACGGAGCCGTAGACGGCCTCACAAGACATGATGTGCCGGAGGACAACATTACCCTGGCCTGGGTGCCGGGGGCTTTCGAGATACCCGTCGCCGCCAAGAAAATGGCGGAATCCGGAAAGTATGATGCGGTTATCTGTTTAGGAACCGTAATCCGCGGCGCGACCAGCCACTATGATTACGTGTGCAATGAGGTGTCGAAGGGAATTGCCCAGGTATCCTTACATACGGGGGTGCCGGTAATGTTTGGCATTGTCACTACGGAAAACATAGAGCAGGCCATTGAGCGCGCCGGAACCAAGGCAGGCAACAAGGGCTATGACTGCGCATTAGGCGCCATTGAAATGGTGAATCTGCTAAAGCAGATGTAACAGGGAGGAGCAGCCATGCCAGCACTGATCTTTTTTGATATTGACGGTACGTTGATTACTTTAGACGAGGAACACCGGATGCCGGAGAGCACAAGGCGGGCTTTGAACCGGGCTAAGGAAAAGGGACATAAGATACTTATCAATACCGGCAGGGTAAAGACCGCCATAGACCGTCCTCTGCTGGAATTTGGATTTGACGGTCTGATTTGCGGCTGTGGCACTTATATAGAGTATGAGGGCCGGGAAATCTTTCATCACACGATTTCCAAGGACGATTGTATCCGCTATGCCGATAAACTCCGCCGGTGCGGGTATCAGACGGTCTTTGAGGGCAAGGAGCGGCTGTTTATTGAGGGAGAGCATGGCCCTGGCAGCTTTATGGAGTATATTTATGATTATTTTTCCAAAAATACGGAATATCCCATTGAAACGCCCTCTCATCCGGCGTTTTGCTTTGATAAATTTACTACGGTCTGTATGCCGGAAAGCGACCGGGAACGCTTTCAAAAGGAGATTGGCAGTCACTTTCATCTGATTCCCCATGGTGGGCAGGTAATCGAGGCTGTGCCGGAGGGGTACAGCAAGGCGACGGGCATACAGTTTTTGGCGGATTATTCAGGCGCAGATTTATCGGATTGTTATGCGTTTGGGGATTCCATAAATGATATGGAAATGTTACAATATGTACCACATTCTGTCGCTATGGGCAATGCAGTCGAGCAGGTAAAAAATGTGGTGGAATATGTCACCTCGGATATATCAGAGGATGGAGTGGAACAGGCGTTGGCGCACTACGGTCTGCTTTAGAACATATAGAAGAGAAAAGGAAGAATCAGCATGTTTCGATTAGAGGAGAGACAACTGCATATGATAGCCGGACTGATATTGGTTTCCGGTATTCTTTTGTTCTGTCTTTTAGGCTCCGGGCGGGCGCTTAGACAGGGCAGTCAGGGAAAATTTGAGGAAATGACGGATTTTTCAGACGGCTGGATTTGTGTGTATGAGACAGACGACGAAAAGCGGCTGGAGGAATTTCGCAATTCCGGAGATGGCGATAATTTTAAAAATAACCAGCAGATGATTCAGGAGATTAACAGTTTTCCGACAGTTTTGCCTGTGTTGAAGAATAAAGCGGTTGCTTTTTTCCACAGGACGCCGGAAATCCGTCAGGAGGAAATGTACCTCTTCTTAGAAACGGACAGGCAGTCCGTACAGGTGTCTGTCGATGAAAAGATTATTTACCAAAGCCCTGTTAAGGAAAAGGAAGTTACGGCGTATCATTTAGTCCCGCTGCGGGCGGAGTATAATGACGAGATGATAAGAATAGAACTTTCCGGCAATCCCAAGGGGGATATACAGATTCATCCAATCTATGCCGGAACGAAAAACCAGGTCTTCATGCATTTGCTGTTCCGGGACGGACCGGCAATTGCAACCGGTATTTTGTGGATACTCGCGGCGTTAAGCATGCTTGTGGTATTTGCCATAATGAAAAATACCTGGCGGCAGAAAAGGCTGCTTGCATATATATCCATGGAAAGTCTCGGATTCGGTCTTTTCTTTCTGCTTTCCGGGGAGACTATGGCGGTGCTGACCGGCATGAATTACGGGCTTTATCTTTTGCGCGCGTGTCTTGGCATTTTGACGGGCATCATGCATATTATGGTGATGCGCTGCTTTATGCGCAGAAAAAAAATGCTGGCCTTTTTGGATACGGGAATATTGCTTTATGGAATTTGCTATATCAGCGCCATGGTGCTGACGGGATTTTCACTTATAGACTGCGGCGTCGTGTTTATATTCAGCGCCGGGCTGTTTGCCATATGCGTATTGCTGTATACCGTGGTTTTGGCAATTGCCATGGGCCGTTACGGACAAAAGGAGTGTGTATTGCCGCTCACCGGTAACATCATTATTCTTGTGGGAATGGGCCTGCAGTTTGCGGTACGTTTTCTGCATATTCAGGAGAACCTGAACACTATGTGGTATCTGATGGCCGGCCTGTTGATTTATTCAGGTCTTTTGGGCTTTGTCGGGTTGCGGCAGGCGTTATATGCGGCGCCGGAGAAGAAGGAAAAGCCCTATGACGAGCAGGAGATAAAGAATCAGCTGATAGAGAGAATAAACCCCAACCTGCTGTTTGCCGCCTTTCACTCTCTGCAGAGCTTGATAAAAAGCGGCGCCGAGAGCAGTACAAGGATGCTGTATTATATTTCCGTGTATTTCAGGGACAATTTAAACGCCCTGCAAAAAGCGGGGGAAATGATTCCTTTTGAGGAAGAGTTAGAGCATATCATCGCCTATCTGCAGCTGCAGAAAATGCGGAACGCCGGGCTTTCCTTTCATTTTGAGTGCAAGGTAAAAGAGTTTCGGGTTCCAAGGCATACCTTAGAGCCGATGGTGGAAAATGCAGTGAAATACGGCATTTCCGGGAAAGATAACCGGGGCAATGTGGCCGTGAAAACCTATCTGCGGGCGGAGGGCTACGCCATACAGATTATTGACGACGGCATAGGCTTTGACGAAAACGGACTGACGCGGAAAAGCCCGACGGCATTGCTGAATCTGTTCGATGAATTGAAAACGGCCTGCAATGCGCAGACGGAGATTATCTCAAAAGAGAACAAAGGAACCGTGATTACCATTGTACTTCCCATGTTGGAAAACGATATGGCAAATGAGACGGAAGAGATTGAAATAACAGAATGATTCTTAGTAGGAGGAAAAGCAATGACAGGAAATGAGAGCGAATACACACAAAAGGAAGAGAAATTAAGCTTAACTGACCGGTTTATTACGGCTATGTTTCTGCCTAAGGAATATGGAAAGCTGCTGCGCCTGTCGGGGGGCAGAATCATTCAGTTTCTTGTAGTGCTGATCCTGCTAGTCAGCGTCATCCGCTATGCAGTCCCGGCTCTTGGTGCCATTGCAGGCATGGGCGGCATGAAGGATATCATTATGAACCGGCTTCCTGCATTTTCTTTGGAGAAGGGCAGCTTTACCTTAGAAAAGGAAGTGGACTGGGCGGACGAGGTCAGCGGCGTCTATCTGCTTGTGGATACGGATACAAAGGAATTTCAAAAGGAAGATGTGCCGGAGAATATGGTGGAGGCCATTTTAGTCGGACAGGAGAATCTGCTGTTTTACAATCAGGTTCCCGGCATAGGGGGCATGGTTCAGGAAATGAAGTGGAAAGATATGGGGGACTTTACCCTGAATAACGAGATTTTAGCGGAGCACAGTTATGTAATATATATGATGCTGTTGTCTGTCTTTGTGTTTCTCTATATTGCGGAAATGATAAAATATGCAGTCTCCGGGCTGTTATATGCCGCCGTCATGCTGCTTCTCGTGCGGACGCTGATGTTAGAGCTTAGCTTTGCGCAGGTCTATAAGACGGCAATCTTTGCCCAGACAGTGGGCGCCATTGTCAATGCGGTTATGTACTGCATTAACATACCGGTGCTGATATTGGCCGGAAGCTCCTTTTCCATGCTGGTTACGGTTATGCTGATGAACCGGGTGTTTGTCAGTATGCGGCAGTAAGCAGCTTGGCAATCTCATTTTTCTGCATCTGGCTTAAGGTGGAGTTGTGATAGGCGGCTTCTTCGGTTACATCCCTGCCAAACCACTGCGGGGGCGCATAGGAAAGGGCCGTGTCTTCGTCCGGAAATTCCACTTCTGCAAGGAAAAGCCCTTCGAATATGCCATGGAATACATCCAGCTCAATGGTAAGATTTCCTTTCTCCGGAATCCGGTAGCGGGTTTTGGTGATGATATTTCCCTCTGTCTTTGCCAATAGCTTTTCATAGGCCGCTTTCGTCAGGGGAAATTCCACTTCCTCCCGTTTGAGAAAGCCTTCCCCCTTATAGGTCAGGATATAAGCTTCGTCTTTTTTGCGGATTCTTAATACCGGCTCGGTAATGATATAAGCCTGTTCTAATTGGCTGTGGGGATATTCCTCCAGATTTTTGGGCAGCATTTTCGGTTCGATGATAAATTTTCTCTCTATTTCCATACAGACCTCCCTTTTCGATGCATACGGCGTACCGTTTTAACTGTTATAAGGGTATCACAGTTGCGCAGAATTGACAAATACTTTCCCATAAACTAAAATAGGTTCATATTGATATGGGGTGGCTTTGAGGCTGCGGACAATAAGAAAAAGAGAAGAAAAAGGAGGCTTACAACATGAGTAAAGCATATCTGTTTTTTGCTACGGGATTTGAGGAAGTGGAGGCACTGACGGTTGTGGACATATTGCGCAGGGGTGGCGTGGATTGCAAGACCGTTTCGGTGACCGGGGATTATGATGTAACCAGTTCCCATGGGATTACCATACGGGCGGATTTGTTGTTTGACGAGCAGGATTTAGGCGACGCCGATATGCTGATTTTGCCGGGCGGGATTCCGGGCACGCCGAATCTGAAGGCCCATGCCGGGCTTAACCTGCTGATTGACCGGTATCACGAGGCGGGAAAATATTTGGCTGCTGTCTGCGCCGCGCCTACCGTATATGGAGAAAAAGGGCTTTTGAAAGGAAAGAAGGCAACCTGCTTTCCGGGCTTAGAGGACGGGCTTATCGGCGCCGATAAAAAGACCGACAAGGTGGTCTGTGACGGGCAGTTTATCACCAGCCGGGGAATGGGAACCTGTGTGGACTTTGGTCTTACCCTGCTTGAGAAACTGACGGATGCAGACAACGCCCGGACGATTGGCAAGAAGATTGTGTACTATGTATCAGACTAGAATTTCCGTAAGAGGATTGGTAGAATTTATATTTCGCAGCGGCGACATTTCCGGTGGCGGGTACAGCTTTTCCAAAGAGGCCATGGCCGAGGGCAGCCGGATTCATAAGAAGATTCAGGGCAGCATGGGAAGCCGCTATGAGGCGGAGGTGCCGTTAAAGGTGGATGTGGTGCGCCCGGACTTTGTACTGACGATAGAGGGGCGCGCCGACGGTATTCTCACCGAGGAGGATGGCGTTACCATTGACGAGATTAAGGGAATCTACAAACAGTTAGAGCAGTTAGAGGAGCCTGTGTATGTTCATAAAGCGCAGGCTATGTGCTATGCCTATATCTATGCCTTAGACCATGAGCTTGACCGGATTGCCGTGCAGCTTACCTATTGCAATCTGGATTCGGAGGAAATCAAGCGGTTCCGGGAGGAATTTACCTTTGACGCACTGAAGGAATGGTTTCATCAGCTGACGGAGGAATATTGCCGCTGGACGCAGTTTGAGGTGGATAACCGGAGGCTGCGCAATGCATCCATTGAAAATCTTGATTTCCCTTACACCTTCCGGCCCGGGCAGCGGGACATGGCGGGCATGGTCTATCTGTCCATCAAGGAGAAAAAGAACCTGTTTGTGCAGGCGCCTACCGGAATCGGGAAAACCATGGCGGCTTTATATCCCGCCGTTAAAGCGATGGGGGAGGGCTATGGGGAAAAGCTGTTTTACCTGACAGCGAAGACCATTGCCAGAAGCGTGGCCTTAGACGGTCTGGAAATTTTGAGGGAAAAGGGGCTGCATTTCCGCAGTGTGCTGATTACGGCTAAGGAGAAAATATGTCCCCAGGAGGAAATGGTCTGTGATCCGGAGCACTGTCCTTATGCAAAGGGGCATTATGACCGGATAAATGAGGCCATATATGATTGTATCTGCAATGAATTTCATATTACCAGGGAAGTGCTGTCAGACTATGCAGACAAGCATAAGGTATGCCCTTTTGAACTGGGACTTGACGTCAGCTTATTTGTGGACGGAATTATCTGCGATTATAACTATGCCTTTGATCCGAAGGTAAAGTTAAAAAGATATTTTGGAGAAGGGGTAAAGGGAGAGTATCTGTTTCTGGTGGACGAGGCCCATAATCTGGTGGACCGGGCGTCTTCCATGTTCAGCGCGGAGCTGTTCAAGGAGGACTTCTTAAAGATGCGCAAACTTTTGCAGCCCTATAATAAGAAGATTGGAAAGCTGCTTGGCGAGTGCAACCGGGAAATGCTTGTATTTAAAAGGCAGTGCGCCGGAGGCAGGAATTATACGCTGATTGCCGATTTGGAAGAGCTTTATCTTAAGCTGCTGCGCCTGTATGCCCAGATGCAGTCTTTTTTTGAGGAGAGCCGGGATATTAAGGCATTGGCAACGCATCAGGAAGAAATTTTGGACTTTTATTTTCAACTGAACCAGTTTTTGAATATCTATGATTTGGTAGATGAAAGCTATGTGATTTATGGGGAGCAGGTAAGTCCTTCCTCTTTTATGATAAAACTTTATTGCATCCACACGGCTGCAAATCTGTCTGACTGCATTGCGCAGGGGAACGCCACGATTTTCTTTTCCGCCACCATGCTGCCGATTACTTATTATAAGGAGTTGCTGCACAACGGGGAGGACGACAGGGCAATCTATATTCCCTCGCCTTTTCCGGCAGAGAACCGGGGCATCTTTGCGGGAGTGGATGTCAGCAGCCGCTACCGGTCAAGAGGACCGGCTCAGTATCGGAAAATGGCGGAGTATCTCGACCTGTTAGCGAACAGCCGGTCAGGAAATTATATGGCGTTTTTCCCGTCTTATAAGATGCTTTCGGATGTATACGATACGGCCATGGAAATGGGGCTGCTCTCCGGTACGGAGGTGGTGTGCCAGAAGGCCGGCATGACCGAGGAGGAACGGGAAGGGTTTTTAGAACAGTTTAAGAACGCCGGGCATCCGGTGTTTGGATTTTGCATTTTAGGCGGCATTTTTTCCGAGGGAATCGATTTGGCCGGGGAGGCGCTAATCGGCGCCGCTATTATAGGAACCGGGCTTCCCCAGGTCTGCAATGAGCGGCAAATCCAGCAGGATTATTTTGGCGTAAGGGGTTTTGCTTATGCCTATCTGTATCCCGGTACCAATAAGGTGCAGCAGGCGGCGGGACGGGTAATTCGGACGATGGCGGATAAAGGCGTAATTCTTTTGTTAGACGAGCGTTTTGTGAATCAACAGGTGGTGGATACATTTCCTGTGGAGTGGGCGGATTATCAGGTGGTGACGTTAGATAAAGCGGCAGCGGCCTTCGCGCAGTTCTGGGAAAAGACGGAACGGAAAGAGCAGACAGAGGGTTTGCAAGGAGAATAAAAAAGAGGTATAATATTTCTTTAGAGTAAAAACGGGAGAATACCAATGAAGAGATTATTTGTAAGTGATTTAGACGGAACCCTTTTAAACAGGCAGGCGCAAATTAGCGACGAGACGGCCCGCATTATCAATAAGGAGATAGCAGGCGGCCTTGCCTTTAGCGTTGCCACAGCCAGAACGCCGGAGGTCGCCTTTAAGCTTTTGGCAAAGTTAAACTTAAATCTGCCGGTGATCCTGATGAACGGTGCCGTTGTCTATGACATGGCGTCCGGGACTTATGTAAAAAAGTCGGTCTTAAATGAGACGGTGGTCATGGTGCTGTTAGGGCTGATTAAGACGAAAGGGTTGAATTGTTTTTTGTCAGCGTTAGACAATAACCGGTTTGTTGCATATTATGATAGTGTGGAGTCGACCTCTCTTAACTATTTCCGCAATGAGATGATTATGAAGTATGATCAGAAATTTACGGAGGTTGAGGATTTAAGCCTGATTACGGGGAAAGAGATTCTAAGCTGTATGTTAAGGGAGCCGAAGGACAAATTAGAGGGACTTTACCGGGAGCTTTCCGTGGTAAAGGGAGTCAAGGCGGAATTTTATCCGGATATCTACAGTGACGATTATTATATGCTGGAGATTTATGAGGAGACGGCTTCCAAACAGGAGGCGTTAAGGTGGCTGCGGACAAAAGGACAGTATGACAGCATTGTGAGCTTTGGGGATAACTTAAATGATAAGGCGCTGTTAGAGGAGAGCGATTATTTTTATGCGGTATCCAATGCCCATCCGGAGATTCAAAATATGGCGGATTCTGTGATTCCTTCCAACGAGGAGGATGGGGTGGCAAGATTTATTGAGCAGATGTGCAGAATGGAGTAGCTATGGAGAATGTAACAGTAAAGGATATTGTGGAAATGACAGGCGGCGTCCTGCTTTGTGGTGATGCGGATACGCCGGTACAGGATATCTGCATTGATTCCAGGCAGATTAAAGAAGGCGATTTGTTTGTGCCGATTATCGGGGAACGGGTGGACGGACACCGTTTTATCGAATCGGCCTTAGAGATTGGGGCGGCCACATTGACGTCCCGGCATGACGGCGTTGTCGTTGCGCAAAAGCCTTACATACGGGTGGACGATACCGAGGAGGCGTTAAAGAGGATAGGGAAAGCCCTGCGGAGCCGATTTTTGGCGCCGGTGGTTGCAGTGACGGGAAGTGTGGGGAAGACTACCACCAGAGAGATGATTGCAGCGGCGCTTTCCAGCATGAAAAAGACCTATCAGACTGAGAAAAATTATAATTCCCAAATCGGGGTGCCGATTACCCTGTCCAGAATGAAGCATACGGATGAGATTGCTGTGTTGGAGCTTGGCATCAGTGAAGTCGGACAGATGGATGTGTTATCCGAGATGGTAAAACCGGATATGGCGGTAGTGACGACCATTGGCGTGGCGCATATCCAATTTATGAAGACACAGGAGAATATTCGGCGGGAAAAGCTTTCTATCGTACATTTTATGAAAGAGGGCGGTACCCTGTTCTTAAACGGCAATGACCCGCTGTTAAAGGATGCGGTTTCCACAGAGGGACTTACCTGCCGTACCCTGTTTTATGGAACGGAAGACTGGTGCGATTACTATGCAAAGGATATTGTATATCACGATTTCCACACCACCTTTACCTGCGTGCATGGAAAGCAGGAGACGGAGGTGTCTTTAAACGCTTTGGGTAAGCACAATGTCCTTAACTGTGTGGTGGCGCTGGCAGTAGCGGAAGAAAATGGAATCCCCATGGAAAAGGCAGCGCAGCAGTTTGTAAATTTTGAGGGGCAGAGACAGAAGATTATCCGTCTGGAAAACCGATTCACCGTAATTGACGATACCTATAACGCCAGTCCGGATTCCATGCGGGCAAGCCTCCAGTTACTCTGTGATATTCCATGTACGGGCCGCAGATACGCCGTATTGGGAGATATGTTCGAGTTAGGAGAGGATGAGGCGCGCTACCACAGGGAGATTGGAGAATTTCTTCTGAATAAACCTGTTGATGAGGTGGCGGTAGTCGGAAATCTTTCCCGGAATATCAAGGAGGTTTTACAGGAAAAAGGCAGTTCTATCCGGGTGGCCTCTTTTACCGACAAACAGGAGGTAGCCATTTATCTGATGGCTTTATTAAAACCGGAGGACGTCGTGCTGATTAAGGGTTCTAACGGCATGAATTTAAAGGAGATTGTGGATATTCTGCAGTCCTCTTAAACGGGGGAAAATCAGGTAAAGATGACTTGACACATTTTCCCAATAATGTTAATTTATAAAAAATTGGATGTTTGTACATATTGCTTGCATATGGTACAGGCATCTAAAATAAAAAAGAAAAGGAGATAGGATTATGAAATTTGTATGTCAGGTATGTGGTTATGTGTATGAAGGAGAAAAAGCGCCGGAGGCATGTCCGGTATGTAAGGCGCCGGCTGAGAAATTCACTGTTATGGACGGTGAGCTTACCTGGGCGGCAGAGCATGTTGTAGGCGTGGCGCAGGGCGTCAGCGAGGATATTCTTGCAGACCTCAGAGCCAACTATGAGGGCGAGTGCAAAGAGGTTGGCATGTATCTTGCTATGGCAAGGGTTGCCCACAGAGAGGGATATCCGGAGATTGGCCTTTACTGGGAAAAGGCTGCCTATGAGGAGGCAGAGCATGCGGCTAAATTTGCAGAGCTGTTAGGCGAGGTGGTTACAGATTCTACCAAGAAGAACTTAGAGATGCGTGTAGAGGCAGAAAATGGCGCAACAGCCGGTAAGTTTGATCTTGCAAAGCGCGCTAAGGCAGCAAACTTAGATGCAATCCATGATACGGTTCATGAGATGGCCCGTGACGAGGCAAGACATGGCAAGGCGTTTGCCGGATTGTTAAAGAGATATTTTGGATAATTACATAAATATAGAGCAGCTTTTTTGTGCAATTTGTCGTGGGATAACAGAATTTTTTCGCCATTGGTTGTAAATACTAGAGAAAATGCCTTAAAAAGTTGCAAAACTTCATTATTTGGAGTAGTATGAACATTGTAAATAATGCAGCTTGAGGATTTTAACATACAGATTTTTTTGAAAATGGAGGAAAAAGTAACATGGCAACAACAAAGAAGAACACCGCAGATCAGGTGAAGGCAGCTATGGCAAAGGTAGAGGCAGCAAAGGCAGCAGAAGCCGCAAAGGCAGATGCTAAAGCAGCAGAGAAAGCGCCTGCAACAAAAGCAGCAGCAGAGAAGAAGGCGCCTGCAACAAAGGCAGCAGAGAAGAAAGCACCTGCAGCAAAAGCAGCAGAGAAGAAAGCACCTGCAAAGAAGGCACCTGCAACAAAGGCAGCAGAGAAGAAGGCGCCTGCAACAAAGACAGCAGCAGAGAAGAAAGCACCTGCAAAGAAGGCTACCGCAACAAAGACAACTGCGAAGAAGACAACCGCAGCAAAGAAGACTACCGCTAAGAAGACGACGGCAGCAAAGAAGACAACTGCTAAGAAGTCAACCCAGACTGTATATGTTCAGTGCTGTGGTCATGAGATTACAACAGAGGAGATTACAGCAAAGGTAGTAGCAGCAGTTGGTAAGAAGTCTGTTAAGGAGCTTAACATCTATGTAAAGCCGGAGGAGCATATGATTTATTATACTGCTGACGGTGAGCAGGGAAGCGTAGCTTTATAAGAATGAGATTAGCATGGGGCACCGGATTGAGAGTTCTCTTGATTCGGTGCTTTTTGTAAGTTAAGATATTTCAGGAGGCTGATATGAAGCTAGGATTTATCGGCTGCGGCAACATGGCTACAGCCATGATACAGGGTATATTGAATAACGGAATTGCCGGCAAAGAGGAGATCATCGGGGCTGATGTCTCCGGACAGAGCAGGGATAAGGCATATAAGGAGCTGGGGATTTCGGTGACAGAGGACAACCGGGAGGTGGCCGGGCAGGCAGAGGTTCTAGTTCTGTCTGTAAAACCCCAGTTCTATGAAAGCGTAATCGGGGAAATCCGGGACGTCATACAGGCGCAGCAGATTATCGTAACCATTGCGCCGGGGAAGACGCTTTCCTGGTTAGAGGAGCAGTTTGGAAAACCGGTTAAACTGGTGCGCACTATGCCGAATACCCCTGCGCTGGTAGGGGAGGGAATTACAGCGGTCTGTCCCAACAACAATGTATCTGATGATGATTTGAAATATGTGATAGAAATATTAAATAGCTTTGGAAAATGTGAAGTGATTCCGGAGCATTTAATGGATGTGGTGGTTTCCGTAAGCAGCAGTTCACCGGCGTATGTGTTTATGTTTATTGAGGCTATGGCGGATGCGGCAGTGGCGGACGGTATGCCGAGAACCCAGGCTTACCAGTTTGCAGCCCAGGCGGTCCTTGGCAGCGCTAAAATGGTATTGGAAACGGGAAAGCATCCGGGAGAGCTTAAGGATATGGTCTGCTCTCCGGGAGGAACCACGATAGAGGCGGTGCGCGTTCTGGAAGAAAAAGGCATGCGCAGCGCAGTGATTGAAGCGATGAAGGCTTGTACCCGTAAAGCAAGGGGGATGTAATAGCAAAAACAAAAGAAAATTATGAGGAGGATGTAACAATGCAGTATGAGATTTTAGGAAAGACCGTACCGGCGGTGGAGGTAACTTTGAATGCAGGGGAGTCTATGTACACCCAGAGCGGCGGTATGGTATGGCAGACGGAAGGAATTGAGATGAAGACCAACACCAAGGGCGGCCTGATGAAAGGGCTTGGAAGAATGTTGGCGGGTGAGTCCCTTTTCATGGCTACCTATTCTGCAAAGCAGGATGGCGCAAAGATTGCGTTTGGTTCTACTGTACCCGGAGATGTGATTCCGGTTAATCTGTCCGGTACGCCGGGCATCATTGCTCAAAAGAGCGCATTTCTCTGTGCGCAGGAAGGCGTAAATGTGTCCATTACCCTGACGAAAAAGTTTTCTTCCGGCTTATTTGGCGGTGAGGGCTTTATTTTGCAGGATATCAGCGGAGACGGTTATGCATTTTTGGAGATTGACGGAGACCAGGTTGTCAAGGAGTTAGCGCCGGGAGAGGTTATCAAGGTTGACACGGGTAATGTGGTGGCTTTTGACAAGACGGTGAAGTATGAGGTAGAGACCGTAAAGGGACTTGGCAATATTTTCTTCGGCGGCGAAGGCTTGTTCTTAACCAAGCTGACCGGTCCGGGACGGGTTGTGCTTCAGACACAGAACTTTAACGATTTTGCGGGCAGAATCATTTCCATGATGCCGAGCAGAGGATGAGAGACTCCTGTTTTTATATATTGTTTCCTATGATTGCCCGGATACGGCATCCGGGCAATCAACAAAAATCGATGCAGCGGGTTGCTTTTCCTGCGCCGCTGCTTTGTTACTGACTGACGAGGACAATGAAATACCGGAGTGATTCCGTATGTTTGACTTTTTATGTTTTTATCGGTGTAAATTATTCTTTTGGTCATAGTGAGCAGAAGTGAACATGGAACTTAGTTCCATTTTTTTTTTCGTGAAGTTCTCCGTTTTTGTCTGCAAATTGCAACTTCTGTCAAATTGTGGTAATATAACTTTGGGACTACCAAGATGGTAGGCGGTTAGTCCTCTACGGAGGGCCTGTTACCCTCCGATTACATAGAAACCGGAACTCGGCAATCGGGAACTGGAATTTACGAAAGGAGGGGTTGCCTATGGATATTCTAAGTCTAATAGCAGTATTAAGCTTCGGCTTAACGTGCTTTGGTATAGGTTATACTATTGGAAATAACACAGAAAAATAGCCGCCCCAGTCTAAAGGATACGGCTATTTTTAGCGTATAAATTGGGCTAACCGTCTATCGGTAGCTCCTGTAGGGCATCTGTTCGCAGCAGATGTCCTTCTTTATGTTCACTATACCATAATGTCTTTTCATCTGCAAGTATTTTTCGGAATTTCATTCAAATAGAAATAGCTACTACCGATAGTTCCGTTTTTTTAGTATTATATTAATTTTAGTACTTGACATTACCTAGTAATGGGTATATGATAATACCAATAAGTGAGGTGAGAGCGTGAATGCACAATTTAAGAAGGGCGTGTTGGAGCTGATTGTTTTAAAATCCGTCTTACATAAGGACATGTACGGCTATGAGCTGGTGGAGGAGGTCTCTAAGGTGGTGGATGTGAATGAGGGGACCATTTATCCGTTGTTAAAGCGGCTGACCAACGAACATTACTTTGAGACCTATCTAAAAGAATCAACCGAGGGACCGCCGAGAAAGTATTATCATATTACGGCTACAGGGGTTTTATATTCAGGCGGGCTGGAAGAGGAATGGAATGAATTTTCCGGCAAGGTAAGCAAGTTTTTGAAGGAGAGAGAAGAATGAGAAAAGAAGAATTTTTGGCAAAGCTTAGGAAGAATCTTTCTGTGTTAGAGGAGAAGGAGATTCAGGATATTGTGGAAGAATATGCGCAGCACATTGATATGAAGATGAAGGAAGGGCTTTCGGAGGAAGCGGCAATTCAGGATTTTGGGGATTTGAAGGAGCTGACAGCCGGAATTTTAGAGGCATATCATGTGAAATCGGATTATACCGGCGAGAAGAGCCTTGATATGGACAAGGTAAAGGAAGAAGGACGCAAGGCAACGCAGAAGGCGGCAACAGCCATTAGCAAAGGCGCGGGGGCGATAGGCAGAGGCGCCGGCGCAGCGGGAAGATGGGGAAAGCGGCAGGCAGGGAAGCTTTTACAATGGGTGAAAAAGCCGTTTGACCGCGTAAAGGAACGGCTGGAAACGGAGCGGCAGAACGCAGGAAAAAGGGGATTGCTTGGAAGAATCTGGCTGATAGCGCTGGGATTTTGCAAAATAATCTGCAAAGCGTTTATATGGTGTGTTCTGGCCTGCTGGAATCTGTTCTGGCTCTTCAATGCAATTTTTATGGCTTGCAATACCCTGTTGTGCATTTTCCTGTTTGGAATGACGGCTGTACTGCTAAGTCAGGGATATCCGCTGTTAGGTGTGCTGCTGGCGGTAATCGGATGCGGTATGGTGTTTGCGGCTCTTACTCTTTTGTGCGGCGCTTTAATGATATGGAACAAAACTCCCAAAGCGGATATCAAGGAAAAGGATAAACAGCTCCCGCCGGAGGATCAGGGAAAGCGGCAGGAAGAATTTGAATATCCTGAGGAGGGAACAGCGGTACAGAAGATTGTTATCAATGAATACCAGGAGGTGTTAAATCATGCGTAAGAGATATAAGGTTATGGCAGGGCTGTTGGTAGGCGGGATACTGCTTGCCGGGGTTGGAAGCGGAATTGCCTTTGCTGAGTACAGTGAGTTTGAATATGGTGGGGAAAAGACGTTAGAGAACAGCGAATATATTACCAAAACTCTGGATTACAAGGTGCCAAAGGACATGATAAAGAATCAGGTTGTACATATGGACATACCGGATCACTACTGGTGCACCCAGACGGTGGAGGAGGATGCTTCCGTTCCCAAAGATTCGATAAGGATTGAGGTTGAATACCTGACCGACCAGAAGGATATAACGCCTCAAATGAATGAGCAGATTATGACAGATATCGGTAGTAAGATGAAGTATCTTCAGTTAGATTGTGGTTATTATTATCGGGATATGCATGATTTTATGAGGGGAAAAGATATAGTTCTCGCAGATTTGAAGAATCATACCCTCAGCGATTATAAGATGGACGGTATTCAGAAAATCCGGATTTTCATAAATCCAAAGGCGGATTTTGTTCTGGATACGGGCGCTGATTTTTTTGATAGATACTATAGAAGTGATGGGAAACTGGGAGAGGAACTGGAGGAAGAATCGGAAGGCATATCGGAGGAGGAGACAGAGGAGGAATACGACGAGTCCGATGAAACCGACGAATCATTGGAGGATGTTACAACAACAGAAGTAGAGGCAATGGAATAGAAAATACCGGCCCCCAATTGTCAGATGATAGCTTGACTTTTGGGGGCCGGTTCTGTCTATGGAAAACAAAGGTTTTTATGGCAGTAATTGGAAAATCAGTTCTCGCCCTGCAATGCGGCAAAGCCCTGCTCGCCGGTTCTTACCTTGATAACATTTTCTACATCATATACGAAAATCTTACCATCACCGATGCTGCCGGTATAAAGCGCTTTTCTGGTTACCTCGATTACCTTTTCAACCGGAATGGCGCTGACAATCACTTCAACCTTTACCTTAGGCAGAAGGACAACATCGATTTCTGCACCACGGTACATCTTAGCGGCGCCCTTCTGGATACCGCAGCCAAGCACCTGGGTAACGGTGATGCCGGATACGCCGATTTCATTTAAGGCAGCCTTTAACTCGTCAAACTTATTCTGCTTGCACAAAATACTGATTTTCGTAAGTTTATGGTCGCTTCCGTCAGCAGGGGCAGTAGACTTGTATTCCGTAACCGGAACCGCCTGCGCAGGTGTGGCGGCTTCTGCCGTAGGCAGCTCGCCGGCCATGCTTCCGAGGAATACGCTTCTCTCCGGTGAAGATACGAAGTCGGAATAAGCATTTGCCAGATTGTGTTCGGTAGAGTCCAGACCAAGAACCTCTTCTTCTTCTGTGACACGAAGGCCGATGGTATGCTTAATCAACTGGAATACGATTGTCATGGTAACGGCAACCCAGGCAATGACGCTGATCATACCCAATGCCTGTACGCCTAACAGATGCGCACCGCCACCGGTGAATAATCCCTTCCACTCTGTGCCGGCACCGTCGGAAAACAGGCCGACAGCAAGCGTACCGAAAGCTCCGTTTAATCCATGAACGCCCACAGCGCCGACGGGGTCATCCACCTTTAATACCTTATCCACAAATTCAATGCCGAATACGACAATGAAACCGGAAATGATACCGATAATTGCGGCAGAGGTCGGGGAAACCGTATCGCAGGGAGCTGTGATGGCAACCAGACCGGCCAGAGTACCATTTAAGGTCATGGAAACATCCGGCTTCTTATAACGGATCCATGTAATAATCATAACGGTTACCGTTGCCACAGCGGCAGCTAAGTTGGTAGTGACAAAAATCTTACCGGCAGATACAATGGCGTCGCCTTCCATGGATACGGTAGAAGCGCCGTTAAATCCGAACCAGCAGAACCAGAGAATGAATACGCCCAAAGCGCCCAAAGTCAGACTGTGTCCGGGAATGGCTCTTGCCCGCCCGTCCTTGTGATATTTACCGATACGAGGTCCAAGAATCATGGCGCCGACAAATGCAGCTACGCCGCCCACCATATGTACCGCGGTGGAACCGGCAAAATCGTGGAAGCCCATCTGGGCCAGCCAGCCGCCGCCCCAAATCCAGTGTCCGGAAATCGGATAAATAACCAGACTGATAATCAAACTGTAGATACAGTAAGAAAGGAATTTGGTACGCTCCGCCATAGCGCCGGATACGATGGTGGCTGCGGTTGCGCAGAATACCGTCTGGAAGATTAAGAACGCCCAGAACGGAACCCCATCGGGGCACATAGCGTTTCCGTAATTGCTTTCTGAGGCAATACCTTTTATGCTTCCGATAAAACCACCGTCGCCGGTATTGCCGAACATCAGGCCGAAACCAATCAGCCAGAAAATCGGGGTACCGATGGAAAAGTCCATCAGATTTTTCATGATAATGTTGCCTGCATTCTTCGCTCTTGTGAAACCGGTCTCCACCATGGCGAATCCGGCCTGCATGAAGAATACCAATGCGGCGCCGACAAGCACCCAAATTGTGTTAACAGCAGAATACTCCATAACACACACCTCCTAAAAATAATGAAAGACGCCTGGAATCATTTTAAGTAATCTAAAATGATTGCAGACGCCTTTGTCTCTGTTATATAAGAAAAAAGGTGCAACGCATTTGTCTGCGAAGCACCTTTGCCCTTAACACGATTTCCATTATACTGGAGAATTTTGATTTGTCAATACCCAAAATAAATTTTTTTAAGAATGAATCCTGATATAGCAGATAAAGAGGCGGGACAAGATTAATATAGTTAAGTGTAGGAATTTCCATTGACGAAAACCGCAAGTTGGGATAGCATATATTCAGATTAGAAAACGCTTACCCGAAGGGAAGAATGTAAGGAGGAATCCGATGAAATATGAATTATCTCCCCAGCCTATGTTTGCCCGGAAAAAATGGGATTACAATGAGTGTTCTATCGAGGGATATAAGGATTGTTACTGTTATGAGATGAAGCCTGAAGATACCTTAATCTATGTGCCCGACGGCGGAAAGGATTTTCTCTGGAACCGTGACAGGAAAATGCTCTGTGCGTTGGATTGCGGCAGCCGGGTGACAAAGGTGGAGCAGCCGGGAGATACTTTACTGGGGCTGCATATCAGTCCCCTTTATAACGCTGTCTGTCCCGAGGAGCAGCTTTGCCTTGTTATGGAAAAATTGGGCGGCATGGATTCTTTTAGGGAGCAGGCTCTCTATTGGAACCGGAAATTTTCTGAGATATTTTATATAGAAGAAGTCCATCCTTTAATCCGGCATACGCTAACCCGGATTATGGAAAGCAAGGGACAGGCGGCAGTGGAGGAACTGGCCGAGGCGGCGGACTACACGCCCCGCCAGTTGGAGTATGTGTTCCGGGATCACTTTGGCTGCGGGCCAAAGCGCTTAAGCCAGTACATCCGCCTGCATTGTGCCGTAAGCTATATTGTCAGGGAACCGGAGAAGAGCTTCGGCGTGTGGGCCGGGCAGCTCGGCTATTCGGACCAGTCGCATTTTCAGCGGGAGTTTAAGCGGTTTCTCGGCATGACGCCGAAGCAGTTTGTCATGCGGTATCTGTAATCTAATGTGAAAATCCTTTACTGTGCGCTGCCTGTAATCTGCATTTGTGGATAAATGAATTGTTGACACGGGATAGTTTTGTGATACAATAAGTGTGTTGCAGTATTTTCTGTTAATTTTGACAGAATGCGACAATTACACCAGAGGAGTTTGCAGGATGATAAAATGGAATAAATTATTATTTGGCGCAGCGCTTATTTTGTCCTGCGGCGTACACGTAGCCGGGGCAAAAAAGGTACGGCAGGAAACGCCCGTACTGCAAAGCGCGCATGAGATACAGCTTACGCAGCGGACAACTTCAACAGGTAAGAAAAAGGTATCCGAAAAGACGAGAGACAGATATTTTTCAGATTCTGCTTTTGTGGGGAATTCGGTTGGTCTGGGATTAAAGTATTATTTTGATTCTAAGGGAAAAGGGTATCTGGGCGGTCCGGTTATGCTGGTGCAGGGCTGCTATTCCTTTGCGAATGACAAGCAGTCCCATTCTAAATATCAAATAGGGTACAGGGGTAGGAAATATAAAGCGAAAGATGCAATCGCGGCAGCTAAGGTGAAACGGGTTTTTATCAATATGGGAACCAATGATTTGTGGAAGCCTGCGGCCCAGACCTATGAGGATTATGTGGATTACATAGAGGGGATCAGAAAGAAAAATCCCAAGGTGGTTATATTTATTGAAAGCACCACGCCTATGTGCAACTCCCGCCAGAAAAAATATCTGAATAACAGCGCCATTAATGAGTTGAATCGGAGAATGAAAGGGTATTGCGAAAAACACAGGGATATGTATTATATAGATATCAGTACGCCTTTAAAGGATTCTAAGGGCGGTCTTCAGGGCAAATACGCCAGCGACGGTTATGTGCATATGACCTATGCCGGATATAAGGTATGGACGGAGACAGTTGTTAAGTTTGTGGACAAGCTGATTCTAAAAGAACAGGAAGCTTCAGATGCAGTAAAGCAGGCGGCTAAAAGTAAGACGCCGGAGGACTATGCAAAGGCGCAAAGTCTTGTAAAAACGTTAAAGGCCGGGCAGAAGAAAGACGAGTTAAAGAAGAAATTATCAGGGATTGAAACGACGGTCAGTCCGCAGACATCGGAAACATACTAAAGAAATGCTTGAAAGAACAGTAGGAGGACAGAAAATGAATAAGGGAATGAAAAAGAATGTTGCAAATTTACAGCAGAGGATGCAGTTAAAAATATATTTGGTTTTATTTTTAGTGATGTTACTGGTAATGGCAAACAGGGTTCAGGCAGCGGAGATGGCGGATATGCCGGCTAATGATACGCCAACCACAGAGCAGCAGACAACGACTCCGGCCACAACGGAAACCAATACGACGGAGCAAACGGAAGGCAAGCTGGTGACAAAAAAAGGGAACACGTATTATGAATATGCAGATGGAACCAGGGCAAAAAAGACCTTCGTTGAGATACAGGGCAAGACCTATTATTTTGGGAAAAAGGGCGTTATGCAAAAAGGCTGGATGAAGAAGGGCAAGGGATATATTTATTTTGACCGCAGCACAGGCGTGCAGAAGAAGGATAAAGAGATAGACGGTATTAAGTTAGACAAGAAAGGTCAGGCCAAAAAATCTTCATATAATAATGAAAAGATTAAGACCATGTTAAAGGCGAATTCTATAATGAATAAAGTGACAAAACCCACAGATACCAAGGAGCAGAAATTGAAAAAGGTTTTTGACTGGGTATTGGATCATCAATATGACAGGCACCGCATTTTTGCAAAGGTGCGTTCCGAGAAGGGCTGGGAGATGACTTTTGCCAATGACATATACGATGTGGGAACCGGCTGTTGTGTATCAGAGGCCTGTGCACTGGCGTTTTTGGCCCATGAATGTGGATATAAAGATGTGTATGTCTGTGATGATACCGGGCATGCATGGGTGGAAATCAACGGACATGTGTATGACACCCTGTTTGCAGAGGCCAAGAGTTATAAGAAATATTATAATTCCACGTATAAGACGGCAGGACTTCATCGGGTTAACAAACTTAAAATCTAGTAATATTATAGCCGGAAGAGAGGAATTGTACAGATGATATTCAGTTCACTGGAATTTTTATGCGTATTTCTGCCAGTCGTATTTGCATTATACTGTGTGCTGCCATCCATAAAGCTGAAAAACGCCCTGCTGATTATAGCCAGCCTGTTTTTCTACGCCTATGGAGAGCCCGTATATGTATTTTTGATGCTGGCCAGTTCATTTTTCAATTATATTATTGCAAGGCTTATTGCCGGAACCGGTAAGAAAAAACTGTGTGTTGCAATAGGAATCATTTTGAATCTGGGTATTCTTACCGTATTCAAATATACGGATTTTCTGATAGGAAGCGTGAACCGGATCTTTTCCCTTAAGCTTCATCAGCCGGGAATCGCCCTTCCCCTTGGAATCTCTTTCTTTACCTTTCAGGCGTTATCCTATGTGATTGACGTCTATTGGGGAAAGGTGGAGGTGCAGAAGAGTTACTGGAAAATCCTTCTGTATATCTCGTTCTTTCCGCAGCTGATTGCGGGGCCGATTGTCAAGTACAGAGACATCAACGAGGCGATTAGCAGCCGTTCCATGAAGGCGGATGAAATTGCAAAAGGTATCAGGCGGTTTATCTGCGGTCTCGGCAAAAAGGTATTGATTGCCAATACAATGGGACTTGTGGCAGACCATATTTTTGGCGCGCCGGAGGCGAGCGTCAATTTTGTGGCGGCGTGGCTTGGCGCTGTTTCTTATATGCTGCAGATTTATTATGACTTCAGCGGTTACAGTGATATGGCCATTGGCTTAGGGCATATGTTCGGCTTTCAGTTTAAGGAGAATTTTCAGTACCCTTACGGCGCTGCCAGCATACAGGAATTTTGGAGAAGGTGGCACATTTCCCTGTCCACCTGGTTTAAGGAATATCTCTATATTCCTCTTGGTGGCAACCGGAAGGGAAAGGCAAGAACCTGTCTGAACCGGATTATTGTATTTTTCTTAACCGGTCTGTGGCATGGGGCTAATTGGACCTTCGTAATCTGGGGCTTGTGGCATGGCCTGTTCCTGCTTTTTGAGACCTATGCGCCCGTAATCAAAAAACTTCCCAAATGGCTGTCGCGCATATACACTCTGCTGGTTGTCTGCGTGGGCTTTGTCATTTTCAGGGCGGATACCCTGTCTTCCGGTTTATATATGATTAAGCAGATGTTTACCGGGATTTCTTTCTCACCGGCCTGCATCAGTCTGGTCATGCAGCAGCTTACGCCATGGTTTATTGTGATGGCGGCAGCCGGAATCATTGGCATGGCGCCAATCAGGGGATTAGCGGATAAGCTTCGTGCCGGCATAGATGCGGATAAGCCTTCAAAAAAATGGAGGACAGTGAGCTTAGTGCTGTTTGTTCTGTCTGTAGTTTTACTGGTCTGGTGTATGGTGCGGCTTTCAGGAAGCACTTACAATCCGTTTATATACTTTAGATTTTAAGAGGTGGTATCATGGGCAAAAAAGGAAATATCATTTATATTGTGCTCTGTCTTGTAATCTGTGTACTGCCCTTTGCGGGAATGACATTTTACAGGACGGATACAACCACAGAAAATAAAACTTTGGCGGAATTTCCAAAGCTTAAAGGGGAAAAGGGCGTCAATCTGGACTTCTTCGAGGAGCTTTCCGCCTATTTTGAGGACCATTTTTCCTTCCGTCAGGAGCTGGTATCGGCAGATGCGGCTATGATGAGCAAGGTGTTTCAGGTGTCTAACGTGGATACGGTTTTAGTGGGAACCGACGGCTGGCTGTACTATACGGATACCCTGAATGATTATCTGGGGCAAGACATCATGAATCAGCGGCAGGCTTTTAATACGGTAAATAATCTGAGGCTTTTGCAGCAGTATGTTACGGGAAAGGGAGCGGATTTTCTGTTTACGGTTGCCCCCAACAAAAATTCCCTGTACGGCGATAATATGCCTTACTATGCGAGCTATAAAGCCGGTGATACAAAGAATATGGATTTGATAGCGCCGGAGCTTGCCGGTCAGGAGATTGCCTATGCAGACCTGTTTGGTCCCTTTGAGGACAGGGAGGAAACTTTGTACTTAAAACGGGATTCCCATTGGAATAACAAGGGAGCGATTCTTGCGTACAATACGATTTTTGACGCCCTGATGACAGACCATGAGCGGTATGAGACGGTAGAGGCGGTCCGGGAAGAAAAGGAATACGGGGACTTGAATAAGATGTTATATCCGTTAAACGCCCAGCCGGAATGGAATTATTACTATCAGACCGAAAGCCATTGGAACTATACCTCCAAGGAACAGGATGTGGAAGGGGCGTGGCTTGAGACACAGTGTCCGGAGGGGCAGGGAAATCTTTTGATGTTCCGGGATTCTTTTGGCAACACATTGCTTCCCCTGATGGCAGAGCATTTTGAAAAGGCTGCCTTTTCCAAGGTTACGCCTTATCCTGTGGAAAAATATATGGAGCAGATGAAGCCGGAGTTAGTCTTAGTGGAAAAGGTAGAGCGCAATCTGGATGAGTATATGACCGCACCGCCTATTATGACAGGGCCGGAAGTGACGTTGGAAAATATAGAAGAGCAAAATGCAAAAGAGGATAAGACCATGGCGCTGCAGGAGTCTATGGAAGATACCGACTACTATGTCTTATCCGGAGAAATAGACGCCGGGGATGTGCCGGAGGATGCCAGAATTTATGTGCGTTTCACCTGTGGAGATACCACAAAGACCTATGAGGCTTTTACGACAGTCACAGAGACCTCGGATTACGGGTATCTGCTTTATCTGACCAAAGAGGAGCTAAACGCCTTAGGCGGTATGGCGCAGACAGCAACCTTAAAGGCGGATATTATAACCGGCCAGGGCGACAGCTATAAGCTGGCGGCAACGAAAGAATTAACATGGAAATGACGAAAATGGCGCAAAGGATGAGAGTACAGATGAGGATGAAAATGAGGAAAAAATATAGTGCATTGATCATTGCCTGCCTGCTTGGCTGCGGCATTTTATCCGGCTGCCAAAAAGCGGAAATGGAGGTTTCCATTACGGACGGGAAGGCCACGACAAAGGTGGCGGTTCCTTCCGGGGAGACGGTACAACAGGCTTTAGAGCGGGCGGAAATCAGGCTTTCGGATAAGGACCAGGTGGAGCCGGAGCTTGGCGCAAGCCTTACCGGAAAGACGGCTCAGGTTTCCATTATTCGCTGTGCGGCGGTTACAGTGGAGGAAAATGGTCAGCCGACTGAGCTTGAAATGACCGGAGAGACGGTGGGGGCGGCCTTGGACCAGATGGGTATTGCCTTAGGAGAGCATGATTATGTCAACCATGATTTGGACGCAGGCTTGGAAAGCGGTATGCATATTGTTGTGACACATCGGAAAGAGGTTACGGTTTCCGTAGACGGAGAGACTAAAACCTGTCTTACCCGGGCGGAGAACGTGGAGGATTTTCTGGCAGAGCAGCATATTGCAGTGGACAAGAAGGACCGTATCAATCCCGGCAGGGAGGCAGACATAGATGAAGGGGATAAGATTACCGTGGAGCGGGTTTCCGTCAAGGAAATCACGGTAAAGGAAGCCATTGCCTTTGAGACGGAAACAGAGTATTCAAATGCCATGTACTCTGATGAAACGGTGGAAAAGACGCCGGGCGTAGAAGGGGAGAAGGAAGTAACTTATAATGTAACCTACGTGGACGGTAAAGAGGAGAACCGGACTGTGGTATCAGAGAAGGTTTTAAAGGAGCCGGTAGCGCAGGTGGTGACAAGGGGAACAAAGCAGCGCAGGAGAGTTGTATCCAGACAGAAGGTGCCGGATTGCGACGGTTCCGGGCATGGCTATTATGTGATTACCTGGTCTGACGGAACAGTAGAGTATCAGGATTATTAGGCTTTCATTTTCTGCCGCCGGGATGCAGCCTGTAAAAAGGAGGGCGCATATGAAGAAGATTCGCGGAATATTGGTGATTTTATGTCTGGTTCTGTTTTGCCAGAGCGGGGTACAGGCAGCCGGAAAGCTGAAGAAACCTTTTATGGGGAGCGTGACGGCTACAGACAAGGCAACCATTAAGTTAATCTGGCTGCCGGTGAAGGACGCCCGGAAATACGAGATATACCGTTCCACTTCAAAGAAGAGTGGGTATCAGAAAATCGGAACGACGAAGAAAACCAAATATACAGATAAAACCGGCAAGCAGTTAAAAACCTACTATTATAAAATCCGCGCTTTGAAAAAAGAAGATGGCAAAAGCATATATAGTCCATACAGCATGCCAATGGAAAAAAAGGTGCGTAAGATTGTGAAAACTACCGCATACGCCGGGGATTCCCTGATGGTAGGTCTGGTTAATTACGGGAAAATAGAGGAAAATAAATCCCAGAAGGTATTTGCACAGGTAGGAATTACCACGTCCGGTTATTATAAGAGCGATTTGCTTAAAAATCTTACGGCTTATAAACCGGACCGGCTCTATATTATGCTGGGCGTAAACGATATGGCAGGCAATCCCTCTGAAAAGGGCATGGACACGATTATAAGCTATTACAAGAAGATTTTAAAAGCCTGTATAGCCAGCAACCCCGATATGGAGATTTTCGTGATGGGGGTAAGTCCGGTGGGAAAGACCTCTAATATCAGCCTGAAAACCGTGAATTATTACAATACAAAGATGGAACGAAGCGTAGTTCCCTTAAAGAATGTGTATTATTATGATTTAGCCTTAGAACTTTCCGGCGACGACGGGTATTTAAGACCGGAATATGCAGCCTCGGACGGCCTGCACTGGACCTCTAAGACGTACGATACTGTGCTGAAGGCGATGCGGGAATGTGTAAAGGAATATTAATGCGGCCAATAGTATAGCTGTGCTTATGGCAAAATTGCCTGAAATATACAATAGCAATCTGACGGAATATCTGTTATTATAGTAAAAGAGCGAGTATGTTAAAGCACAGATGTTGGAGGATAAGGAATGGAAGACAAGCGAGACGACCACAGGGAAGACGAATATGAAAGATACTGCTATCTTTGCAGAAGACCGGAGTCCAAGGCGGGCAAGCTGAT
Organism: uncultured Lachnospiraceae bacterium; assembly: GCA_947629565.1. Taxonomy (GTDB): domain Bacteria; phylum Bacillota; class Clostridia; order Lachnospirales; family Lachnospiraceae; genus CAG-590. The sequence continues at coordinate 24,497 of CANREG010000008.1, read as the reverse complement.
CTATATGCCCAACAATATTAATATCTGTCAGGAATGTATGCAGAAGACGTTTGACAGCTTTGCCGGAAGCAATATGCAGTTTTTGGATCTCAGCAATATGCCGAATATGAGCCGGAACCAGTTTACTCCGGTAGATGATATTCCAAGAAAGCAGAAAGTGAAAAGGAAGAAGGAGCAGGAGAAGAAAAAAGAGACGGCAGAGATGACATTGAGTTCGATTCCTGCGCCTCACGAGATGAAGGCCAGGTTAGACGAGTATGTGATCGGACAGGAATATGCCAAGAAGGTGATTTCCGTTGCCGTATACAATCATTACAAGAGAGTGATTACGGATACCATGGACGATATTGAGATTGAGAAATCCAATATGCTGATGGTAGGGCCTACGGGCTGCGGCAAGACCTATCTGGTCAAGACCATTGCCCGTATATTGGATGTACCGTTAGCCATCACCGACGCCACCACGCTGACAGAGGCGGGATATATTGGCGATGATGTGGAAAGCGTGCTCTCCAAGTTGTTAGCGGCTGCGGACAATGATGTGGAAAAAGCGGAGCGGGGCATTGTATTTATTGATGAAATTGACAAGATTGCCAAGAAAAAGAATACCAATTCCCGGGATGTCAGCGGCGAGGCTGTCCAGCAGGGATTGCTTAAGATTTTAGAGGGGGCGGATGTGGAGGTTCCCGTAGGGGCCGGCAGCAAGAACGCCATGGTGCCGCTTACGACCATTAACACCCGGAATATCCTTTTTATCTGCGGCGGCGCCTTTCCGGATATAGAGGATATTATCAAGGCAAGGCTCAACAAACAGGCGTCTATCGGGTTCCGTTCCGATTTGAAGGATAAGTATGATAAGGATGAGAATATCCTGTTACAGGTAAAAATGGAGGATTTGCGGGAGTTTGGCATGATTCCGGAATTTTTAGGCCGACTGCCGGTGCTCTTTGCGCTGGAGAATCTGGACGAGGATATGATGGTGCAGATATTGAAGGAGCCTAAGAACGCAATCCTCAAACAGTATCAAAAGCTGTTAAGCTTAGACGGCGTCGATTTGCGCTTTGACGAGGCTGCTTACCGGGCCATCGCCAGACACGCCATGGAGAAAAAGACCGGCGCAAGAGCCTTACGCGCGACGATTGAGGAATTTATGCTGGATATTATGTATCAGATTCCGAGAGACGACAACATTGGAAGGGTAACGATTACCGGGGATTATATAGAGGGAACCGGCGGCCCGATTCTTGAGATGCGCGGTGTGCTGGCTTTAGAAAACGCCTGACCGGAGCGGGATGCGCGTCTTTGAAAACGCCTGGCCGGACTGCGGCGCATGTGCCTTTGCAACGGCCAGAATCAGACTGTGAGGCGGAAATGATATGCCGGCATTGGAATAATACTTGCACTTTTTGAGGAAGATAATATAATAAGGATATAGAAATGGAAGAACATGGTACGGTTCTTCTTTTTCTTTGGATTATGTAAGTCAGGAGGTAGCATTATGGAACGGAGAAATGCATGGAAGGATTATGATAAGAAGGAGATTAAAGAGTTAGAGAAGCTCTGTAAGGAATACCGCAAATTCTTAGACAGTGGCAAGACCGAGAGGGAATGTGTCAAAGTGATTGTGGATATGGCGAAAAAGGCCGGTTACGAGGACTTAGAGGAACTGAAAAAGTCCGGAAGGAAGTTAAAGACGGGCGATAAGATCTATGCGGTCAATATGAAGAAGGCTATCGCCCTGTTTCAAATTGGTAAGGCTCCCCTTATCGAGGGACTTAACATATTAGGCGCGCATATTGATTCGCCGCGGATGGACGTCAAGCAGAATCCTCTTTACGAGGATACGGAGTTAGCTTATCTGGATACCCATTACTATGGGGGAATCAAGAAATACCAGTGGGTAACCCTGCCTTTGGCGATTCACGGTGTAGTGGCGAAGAAGGACGGACAGGTTTTGGATATTGTGATTGGGGAGGATGAAAAGGACCCGGTATTCTGTGTGACGGATTTGCTGATTCATTTAGCCGGGGAGCAGATGGATAAAAAAGCCGCCAAAGTGGTGGAGGGCGAACAGTTGGATATTCTGGTGGGAAGCCGCCCGCTTCCGAAGGAGGAGAAGGACGCTGTCAAGAAAATGGTGCTTTCCCTGCTGAAGAAGAAGTATGATATGGAGGAGGAGGACTTCCTCTCCGCAGAATTAGAGATTGTTCCGGCAGGAAAGGCAAGAAATGCCGGTATTGACGAATCCATGATTATAAGCTATGGACAGGATGACCGGGTATGCGCCTATACCTCTGCGGCTGCCATGTTAGAGATGGGGCCTGTGGAGCGGACCGCCTGCTGCCTGTTAGTGGATAAAGAGGAGATTGGCTCTGTGGGAGCCACCGGCATGCAGTCCAAATTTTTTGAAAATACGGTGGCGCAGATCATGGACATGGCGGGGCAGTACTCCGAACTGAAATTAAAGCAATGTCTGGCGTCTTCCTATATGCTGTCTTCTGATGTGTCGGCAGCCTTTGATCCCGGTTTTGCCAGTTCTTTTGAAAAGAAAAATGTGGCTTATTTTGGAAGGGGCGTGGTATTTAACAAGTTTACCGGCTCCCGGGGCAAATCCGGCTCCAATGACGCCAATGCAGAATATATGGGCAAGCTACGGAAAATTATGGACGACCACAAGGTTGCCTTCCAGACGGCGGAGCTTGGAAAGGTGGATATCGGAGGCGGCGGGACTATCGCCTATATCCTGTCCCTTTATGGCATGAATGTCATTGACAGCGGCGTGGCGGTACTGAATATGCATGCGCCCTGGGAGATTACCAGCAAGGCGGATGTCTATGAGGCGTACAAAGCCTATAAAGCCTTTTTAGAGGATGCATGAGCAGATGTGTATGCATGAAAAGCCTGTAAAGCCTTTTTAACAGATGCGTAAGCAGATGTTGTGATTTCTCTCCGCCTGCCGTCATATAATAGGGATAGCATATAAGCTGAGGTGGCTGCTATGACCTGTGAAGAAATGATCTACAGTAACGATTATTCGGATTACATGATTAACTTTTTTCGTGGACTGACGGGGGCGGAGGATATATATCGTACCGGGTGCATTAATCCCATTGCGGAAAAAATCGCCATATTTCATATGCCCCGTTCCCAAAATTATCTCACAAATCTTGAATCAATACCCTATTCTTATATACCGAAGCTCTTTGGCCTGATGGATTCCTCTAATTTAGAGGCGACGGGTGTGAAGCAGGTACAAAGTTCCAACAATGCCGGACTGACCGGAGAAAATGTGATTATCGGTATCATTGATACCGGGATTGATTATACCAATCCTTTATTTTTTGACGCCAATGGAAATACCAGAATCGGCGTAATCTGGGATCAAACCATACAAGGATTAGAAAAAAGTGATGAAAATCCGACACCTTTTTACGGGACCACATTTTTTCGAGAGCAGATTAATGAAGCATTAAGGCAGGAGGATCCTTTTTCGCTGGTGCCCTCAAGGGATGAAAACGGCCATGGAACCTTTATGGCGGGGGTGGCCGCCGGAGGCGGAAGCCCGGAAAATGATTTTTTGGGTATTGCTCCGGGGGCAGAGCTAGCCATAGTCAGGTTAAAGGAGGCAAAACCCTATCTGCGGAACTATTTCGGGGTGCCGGAGGGCGTGCCTGCCTATGCAGAGACGGATTTAATCTATGCGGTGGATTATCTGGTAAAATATGCGGCGGCCAGAAACCTGCCTCTCTCCCTGTTGATCGGCGTGGGAAGCAGCAATGGAGGGCATTTGGGACTTACCTTTTTGGAGCGGTACATAAGCAATTTACTGGAAAATGCAGGAATCATGTTCAGTGTCCCGGCGGGAAACGAGGGAAACCAGCGTTTGCATTACGCCGGTTCGTTAGCGGAAAATGCGCCCTATCAGCAGGTGGAGTTAAATGTAGACGAAGGGCAGGAGGTGCTTGTCATAGAACTGTGGGGAAATGCGCCCACTACCTTTTCGCTTGGCTTAGTCTCTCCGCAGGGGGACCGGATTGCGCAGATTCCGCCCCGTTTCGGTCAGGAGGAATCGGTGTGGCTGCCTCTTTCCCAATCTATGGTTTATGTGGCCTATCAGTTAATTGAAACCTATTCCGGAGATGAGCTGATTTTTATCCGGTTGACCAATCCGACGCCGGGAATCTGGAATTTTTTCGTATATGCTGACGAGGGAAAGCAGAGAACCTTTAATATGTGGCTTCCCCTTCGGCAGTTTGTAAGACCGGATACATATTTTCTCCGCAGCGAGCCGGATAATACCATTGTGGTACCGGGAAACGCCAATCTGGCGATGACCATGACGGCCTATAATCATCTAAACGGCAGCATATATGCGGAAGCCAGCCGGGGGTATAACGCCAGAAACCAGGTAAAGCCGGATTTGGCGGCTCCGGGAGTGAATATTACCGGTCCCGGGCTTCGGGGAAATTTTGTGAGAAGGAGCGGAACCTCTGTGGCCGCAGCTCACAGCGCAGGCATGATGGCCTTATTTTTACAGTGGAATGTGGAAAATTACAATATCGGCGTGTTCTTTGCCGCCCAGATTCAGAGCTTTTTTTTAAACAATGCCATACGGGATAACGAACTGGAATATCCCAATATGATCTGGGGGTATGGACAGATGAATATTGAGAGGGTGCTGGATTTGTTCCGGGTAACCAACTTTCCGGTGTAGAGGAACAGCGGAACCGAAGAAGTAAAAAACGGATAAACGGACGCATTTTGACTGACTGATAAGCGGAGACAAAGAAAAACCTTCCGGGAAAGCAGGGCTTTATTCCCCGCATTTACGGAAGGTTTCTGTTTGTTTGTCTGGCTTGCCCCTGCTTATTTGGTCATCAAGGAAAGAATCTCATTGCTTCTGGCAATGAACTTGGTCATCGCCTCCGCCTCTAACGGCGCATGGGCTAAGAGGGCCAGGTCGTATAACTGCTGGCAGACCATAGCGGTATTTTCTCCCTCCGGGTTATTCAGAATATACTGTACCAGATTGTTGTTGGCATTTAAGACCAGAGTCTGTCCGCCGTCGCCGAACATAGAGGAATCCATGGCGCCCATCATATTATACATTTTCATCATATCCTGCATTCTCCGGGTTTCCTCCGGCAGGGTAATCATGGAGGAAATGGCGGCGTTCTTCAATTTCTCCACTTTCACAGTCAGCTTGTCGTTGTCTAAGGCTTTCTTGAAGATTTCCGTCAGCTTGTCTGTGGTATCTTTTAACTCTTCCTCCGGAATATCCTCCTTGAAGGTGTTTGTGATATCCGAGTCGATACGGGTAAATTTGACGCCCTCATTTTTCTGCTCCTGATGCGTGATGAACGGGGTATCAATATTGTGGGTAAGGACTACCGCATCAATGCCCTGCTCCTTGAACATATTAATATACTGGGACTGTACCTTTTCATCATCTGTATAAAAGACGGTGTTCTCGTATTTGTCCTTGCCTGCTTCAAGATAATCGGAGAGGGTGAGGTATTTGCCCTCTAAGTTCCGGTAGAGGATGTAATCTTTCATCTTCTCGTCAAATTTGCTGTCCTTTAAGCAGCCAAACTTGATAAACGGGCTTAAGTCCTCCCAGTAGCTTTCATAGGCTTCCCGCTCGGTCTTGAACATGCCGGACAGCTTGTCTGCTACCTTTTTGGTGATATAATCGGATATTTTCTTCACGAAGCCGTCGTTTTGCAGGGCGCTTCGGGACACATTTAAAGGAAGGTCCGGACAGTCGATGACGCCCTTTAACAGCAGCAGAAATTCAGGAATGACCTCCTTGATATTATCAGCAATAAACACCTGGTTGTTGTAGAGCTTAATCGTGCCCTCTAAGGTGTCATACTCGGAATTAAATTTGGGGAAGTATAAAATACCCTTTAAATTAAACGGATAATCCATATTCAGATGAATCCAGAACAAGGGCTCCTTAAAGTCTAAGAATACCTTGCGATAAAATTCCTTGTATTCTTCTTCCGTACAGTCGTTTGGATGCTTGGTCCATAAAGGATGGGTGTCGTTGATGGGCTGCTCTTTTGGTTCCTCTGCCTCTTCGCCGGCCTCATCATTGCCGTCTTCGTCAGTCTCGGTCTCATCATTGCCCGCCGCCTCCTCTTTGGCGTCGGCAGCCTTGTCTTCTTTTGCTTCTTCCGGCTCGGAAGCTTCGGAATCAATGACGTCTTCCGCCTCCTCCTTGGCAGCGTCAGCATTGGTAAAGTAGATTTCCTCCGGCATGAAAGAACAATACTTTTCCAAAACCTCTTTTACCCGGTATTCGTTGGCAAACTCGTAGCAGTCTTCATTCAGATACAGGGTGATTTCCGTACCATGCACGTCCCTGTCGCCTGTGGACATTGTATATTCTGTACCGCCGTCGCACTCCCAGAATACCGGCTCTGCGTCGGCTTGATAGGAGAGGGTGTTAATCGTCACCTTGTCCGCTACCATAAAGGCAGAATAAAAGCCTAAGCCGAAATGTCCGATAATCTGGTCGTCTGTGGCTTTGTCCTTATATTTTTCTAAAAAGTCTGAGGCCCCGGAAAAGGCAATTTGATTAATATATTCATGAACCTCTTCCGCCGTCATACCGATACCGTTATCAATAAAGGTAAGCGTCTTGTCAGTGGGACTGGCAATCACATCAATCCGGTAACGGGTATCCTCCGGTTCTTCATATTCTCCGATTAAAGCCAGCTTCCGCAGCTTGGTTACGGCATCGCAGGCATTGGAAATCAGTTCCCGGATAAAAATGTCATGGTCGGAATACAACCACTTTTTAATAATTGGGAAAATGTTATCGCTGTTGATGGATAAACTTCCCTTTTTCTTTCTTGGCATAAAAAATCATCTCCTTCAATTCATTACAAATACAATAATAGTATACGGCATTTAAAAAGTCAAGAAAAAATTAGCACTCATTTTAAATGAGTGCTAACAGGGATGAAAACCACATTTTTAAATTAAGATTGTCACATTTTATCGAAAAGCGCATAAAATGACTAAAAGTGTTGAAATTACAGAGCTTTTCAAAAATATAAAAAGAAAATTTCAGATTTCATAGTTAAAATCAATACCATATGATTTTAATAATGTGATGATTTGTTGGAAAAATTGAATTTCCAAATCTTTTTCCAGAGTAAAAAATGAGTAGGAAATTCCGCCTGTCACATTTAATTTGTTGTCCTGATATAAGATGTTAAGAAACATGCCGGTAATATCATTTGGATTTTGTGATGAATTTGATTGATTAATCAGAGAATCCGCTAAATCCTTATGGGCTTTTAATATAATCTTAAACTGGAGCGGGGATTGCTTTCCCTTAATCAGCTGAAAAATTTTCTCCCGTGCGATGCCCCAGGGAAGAAAAGTATTCTCGGAATAGGGAAGCGCCTCCCAGTCGTTTGCATCATAAAAATTCCGGTTGATATGCCCGTCAATGGAATAGGACATATCGGTCTTTATGACGGCGGATACAAATTCATAGGAATCAAAGGCGTTTGTCCCTAGTAAAAGCTGCATAAATTTTTTAATCTCGATTATCTCTGCTGCCTGCATATATCTTCCTTTCCCTGCTCAAAGCGAATCGTAGGATTTTGGTAATTATCTAAATAGCCAGTTTACCATTGATGTTTCAAAACCGCAACAATTTTGCAGAAAAATCCGTTGGAAACAGGGCGGCGTAATATGATATTCAGGAAATAACACAAAGTAAAAATTGTGCAAAATATTAACATGATAAACGGAATATACGATATATAATTATAATTAATATTTTAATTTATTTAAGTAATTATAGTTTTATGTTTTATTAGGGAAAGGAGTCGGATAAATATGCTGAATGGAGTAACCAATATTACAATAAACAGCAATGGAGTTACAGTAGGTCCTAAAAGGCAGATACAGACGCCGTCTGCGCAGGACTTAAATACAGGCGGCAATATGCAAACCTTTACAGCGGGAAGCGTAATAACGGAACCGGGACAGTATGCCTTAAAATGCGGAGCGGTGGTAGAGTCAAAGTATGGATATGCCAGTCGGTTAGATGAGGTTTCCAGGGATTATGGCATGGCAGTATATAACAGAAATTATAAGGAAGCGGCCTCTCAGAATATCATATCTGCAATGAATGAAAGGTACAATGAGTTGAGGGAGGAAATTGAACGCAATTATTCCGGCGAGGAAATGGAAGACAGATTAAACGAGCTGAATATGAATTATGATGATATTATCAATCATAATGTTATCAAACCGGTTATGCACAATCTTCAGTTTGAAACCATGGCAAACAAGCTGCGGGCCCAAATAGGTTCTTTCTACGAGAAGAAGAAAGAAACCATGGGAGAAAATGCTGCTAATCAGCAATATGGCAGTATGGCAGACTGGAAAGAGGTTACAGATGATATAGAGAGCCAGCTTGATAATTTAAAGACATTATTTGAAGAATTTCAAAAAGCAATAAGAGACTCCAGGGATAAAGAAGGAGCCAGTGATTATCTGGATTCCCTTTTGAAAGCGATTAACTCGGGAATGGCAGGCATTGAGGAGAAGAAAAACGATTTTCAGGGAACATTGGATTTAGAGAAGAATGGCAGGCTAAAGGAGCTGTGGGGGTTGATTGAGGAAAAGACAGATATTTACCGCAGCTACAGTAAAAAATACGCTTCGGATGAAGAAAAGTATCAGGCATTTTTAAAGGAATCCTCACAATTTGGTGGTATTGACGGCAGAATGGATGAGCTTTTGAAGGAAATGAATTAACACAATCGTTTGATTTGAAAGGAAAATATTATCAGTCATTGTTACCGATACATAATGCTGACAAGCATAAGATATTTTCATTGAATATTTTGGAAATTTTCATTATAATAGGAAACGGTATGAGGGGCTTGCATATGGAATACGGAGGATACAACATTGACTGAGAAGAGAAAGAGTATCAAATGGAAGCTGTTTTTTATCATATTACTGCCGACAGCGTTGCTTGGCGTGGCGATTTTTATATTTGGAGCCTATTTAATCTATGAGTTAGCGTCGAACCACATTCATGATGAACTGGAAACCACCACCCACGTGCTGAAGAGCTGCTTTGACCTTACGGTGCAGGGGGATTATTCCTACGACGGTAAAGTGATTAAAAAGGGGAATGTAAACATCAGCGATCCTTCCATGTTATATGACATTAAGGAAAATTCAGGAATCGACACCACTATTTTCTGGCAAGATGTGAGAATCTCAACTACGGTGGAGGATGAGCATGGTGTGTCTGCGGCGGGAACGAAAGCGGAGAAAGTGGTTTCGGACGCAGTGTTAAAGAAAGGGGAAAATTATTATTCCGTTGATGTTATGGTCAACGGAAGCCGCTATATTGGATATTACACTCCTTTACGGAATGAGGACCAGACCGTTGTGGGTATGGTCTTTGCCGGAAAACCAATAAATATTGTGTATAGGAGTGTAGGGGAGATTGTGCTGTGGTTTTTGCTTTTTACGATGCTGGCCGTTTTGCTTGCATTGGTAATTTGCAGGAAGTTTACCGAAGGATTGATTTCCGACATTAACCGGATTAAACATTTTCTCCACACGATATCGGACGGTAATTTTACGGTCTCCATAGACGACGAGATTACGAAGCGCAAGGATGAGATTGGAGAAATAGGCGTCTATGCGGATAAAATGAGGCATGACCTGAAGGCTTTGGTGGAGTTAGATGCGCTGACCTCCCTGTATAACAGAAGAAGCTGTAATAACCGGCTGAAGAACCTACAGGAAGAAAAAAGCCGGTTTACAATCGTGATGTGCGATATCGACTGGTTTAAGAGTATCAACGATCAATATGGACACGACTGCGGCGATTATATTTTGACCGATATTTCCTCCAGAATACGGAAAAGCGTGGAGGGATGCGGTTTTGCCAGCCGATGGGGCGGAGAGGAATTTCTGCTGATTTATGAGACGGCCTATGAACAGGTCAAAGAAAAGGTGGAGGCGTTAGCCGAACAGATTCGGGACAACGAGTTTGCCTATGACGGAAAGAAATTTCATGTGACGATGACCTTCGGTGTGAAGGAGGCAAAGCCGGGAGTCAATTATGAAAAGACCATTAAGGCGGCGGATGATAATCTGTATACCGGAAAGCGGAACGGAAGAAATCAGATTGTCTATTAGAAAATGTGCATAAAAACACAACGGCGGCGCATACTAGGAGAAAATGCGGCGCCGCCGCCTGAAATGGAGGTTTATATGAAAGCAGTTGTAAATAAAGACGGATGCATAAGCTGCGGACTTTGCGTCAGTACCTGCCCGGAGGTTTTTGCCTTTGGCGATGACGGCTTAGCGGAAGCAAATGGAAAACTGACAGATTCCAATTTTGCTTCCGCAGAGTCGGCCAGAAATTCCTGTCCTGTGTCAGTTATTGATATCGTTGAGGATTAGAAATATTCTGCTAATTTTTTTTCAATATGCTGCAGCAAAGTATAGAGCAGCATGGCAATGACGCAGAGAATTAAGATGGAGAGCAGCACATTGCTCATTTTGAAGGTCTGGGAGCCGTATATAATCAGGTAGCCCAGACCTTCCCGCGCTGCTAAAAATTCCCCGATGACAACGCCCACAAGGCACAGGCCGATGTTTACCTTCATAATGCTGATGATGTTCGGCACATTGCTGGGCAGGACAACCAGCTTTAAACATTGGAACCGGCTGCCCTTCAGCGTTTTTATCAGCTTGATTTTATCGGCGTCCACGCTGATAAAGCCGGTATAGAGATTTAAAATGCTGCCAAAGATGGCAACGGAGCAGGCGCAGACGATAATGGTGGTCTTGTTGGCACCTAACCATACAATGAGAACCGGAGCCAGGGCGGATTTGGGAAGGGCGTTAAGGATTACCAGATAGGGTTCTAATACCTTAGACAAGGTCTGGTTCCACCAAAAAAGGGTGGCCATGCCAAGGCTTCCCAGAATGACGATAACAAAGCCGATTAAGGTTTCATAGAGGGTGATGCCGATATGGTGCAGCAAGGAACCGTCCTTTAGCATGGACACGAAAGTGGCAAAGAGCTTAGAGGGGCAGCAGAAGATAAAGTCGTTGATTATTCCATGCTTTGCCGTATATTCCCACAGGAACAAAAAAGTGATAAAAATAAGAATCTGGTATACCCGAATCAAAAATTGCCGGCGCTTTATTTTTCTCACATATTCTGTTTGGGCATTCTTAACTGAAGTCTTCGTTTTCATCATGTATAGCCTCCCATATCTGATTATAATATTTGTTAAATTCCGGAGCGTTTCTTGCGCTTTCCGGTGTGCGGCGGTTATCGCCAAATTCAATTGGAATAATGGATTTAATGGTTCCGGGGCGCTTAGAAAGGACAATGACCTTGTCGGCCATGGAGATCGCCTCGGCTAAATCATGGGTGACTAAAAGGGTGCTGATGCCCTTTTCCTTGATAATGGAACCGATATCATTGGACACATTCAGCCGGGTTTGGTAATCCAGCGCGCTGAAAGGCTCGTCAAGCAGAAGGATTTCCGGAGACAGGGCCAGAGTCCGAATTAAGGCCGCCCGCTGGCGCATACCGCCGGAAAGCTGTCTGGGATAAGCGTTGCGAAAATCCCACAGGCCATAGGTTTTTAAGAGATCTTCCATCATTTCAATATGGGAGGCGTCTTTCTTTTTCTGGATTTCCAGTCCTAAGGTAAGGTTCCGGTAAATGGTGCGCCACTCTAACAGGTGGTCTTTTTGCAGCATATAGCCGATGTTGACGTCGGATTCTTCCCTGGGTTTTCCGTTGATCCGTATGGCGCCGGAGGATAGGGGAAGCAGTCCGGCAGTCAGATTTAACAGTGTAGTCTTGCCGCAGCCACTGGGACCCACAAATGAAATAAATTCATTTTTATTTAAATTGAATGAAATGTCCTTAAGTGTCTGAGTTTCACAAGATATTGTATGATAAGAATAATTTACATTAAAAAATTCTAGCAGTGGTATTCCCAATTTTTTCACTTCCTTTTATCCTATATTAATAGTGTATTCAAAATGACAAAAATTGACCTAATATACAGAAAATCACCGCTTGACGAAAAAAAATCTTTTTTTTATAATAACAACGCTTAGAAAAATTGGCATTTTTATTCAGATGAATGAACAGCGACCGTATGGCAGATACTATATTTTAGATGCAGACTTCCAGATTTTAAGGAGAAGGGAAATCAGGTGGTAAAATGGCCAAAATAACAAGAGCGGAGCTTGCCAGAAGACGGCGGATTGCGCTCTATAAAAAAGTAATTATATACGGTTTTTTAATTATGACAATCGTGCCTATTTTAACCAGCGTATTTTTGCTGTACAGGGTGAACCAGTTAGAAAAGGAATTGGAGTATGCCCTAAGCGAGGATGGCGGCGATTATCTGACGCTCCAGTCCAGCCGGGAGGCGCTTTTGAGCGGGCAGGATGCGGACAATGGGGAGCTTGCCGACTCCACCAGAACAGTGTTAAGCAGCGCCAGCGTGGAGAAGTCTTCCGAGGAAAAACTGACCGGGAAAGACAGCCGGGAGGAGACGGCAAAAGACGAGCAATCCAAAGATGAGAAACAGGCCAAAGCCGTCAAGCGGGTTTACTTAACCTTTGACGACGGGCCATCCATTTATACGGGACAGATTTTGGATGTGCTTGCCGCAAATGATGTGAAGGCTACTTTTTTTGTCATTGGCAGAGATGAAAAATATTACGATTATTACAGGCGTATTGTAGATGAGGGACATACGATCGGTATGCATTCGTATTCCCATGTATATCAGGATTTTTATAAATCTGTGGACAGTTTTGGGGACGAGCTCACGAAGTTAAGCGACTTAATCAATGAGGTGACGGGGGTAAGACCTAATATTTTCCGGTTTCCGGGAGGCAGTTCAAACAATGTGGCTCCGCTGCCTATTGAGAATTATATCGCTTATTTAAACGAGCATAACATTAACTATTACGACTGGAATTCTTTGAGCGGAGATGCGGTTACTTCGGGACTTGCGCCAGAACAGTTGGTAGACAACATTATGAATGATGTGGAGAAAAATGATGATTCCATAGTGCTGATGCATGATTTGCAGACAACCCACACCACTGTGGAGTCCTTGCAGCTTTTGATTGATACGCTGAAAAGCGAGGGGTATGAAATTCTGCCGATTGATGCGGATACTCCGTTAATTCAGCATGTATCCTGCAATTCAGTGGAGGAGTAAGCGCGGGTAATGCCGCAAGATACAAATAATAGTGAGACAGAATAAGGGACTACAGATGGAGAAATCCGGCTGTAGTCTTTTTGCGTCCGGGGTGGCAATCTGCCGGGATTTGTGCTACAATATTTTACTAGCAGAGATTGGCAGGAAGTTGGTTGGAAAGTGATGACATACAGAGAAGCGCAGGCGTATATGGAGCAGGCGGCAAAGAGGGGCAGCGTCTTGGGATTGGGACCGGTAACCAGTCTTTTACAGCGGCTTGGCAATCCCCAGAACCGTCTTAAGGTAATCCATGTGGCAGGGACAAACGGAAAGGGAAGCACCTGTACCTTTTTAGAGCATTTATACCGGGCGGAGGGACTGCGGGTGGGAAGATACATTTCACCCACATTGTTCTGTTATTTAGAGCGGTTTCAGATTAACGGGCGGTATATGGAAGAGCAGGAGTTCGCAGCGCTTTTTTCGGTTGTGATGACAGAACTTTCGGATATGGAAAAGGCCGGGGAACCGCTTCCGACTGCCTTTGAAATCGAAACGGCGATTGCTTTTTTGTATTTTTTAGAGCAGAAGGTGGATTTGGTGGTGTTAGAGACGGGAATGGGAGGCCGATTGGACGCCACCAATGTAGTGGAACAGCCCCTTTGCACTGTGTTCACCTCCATTGGCATGGACCATATGCAGTTTCTCGGGGATACCATAGAGCAGATTGCCTTTGAAAAGGCGGGGATTATAAAAAAAGGCTGTCCGGCAGTGGCCTATCCCAATCCGCCGCAGGTGATGGCGGTGTTGGAGGAACAGTTTAGTTTACATAATACAGAACGGACGAATCCTTATGGATTTTACAAGGTAGAAGAAAAGGATATTGAGATTATCTCGGAAACCTTAGAGGGCAGTACCTTTCGCTATAAGGGAGAGGAATACGGGATTTCCATGGCGGGAAGGTATCAGATTTATAATGCGGTTACCGCCATAGAGACCAAGCTGCGTCTTGACGGCAGTCTGGTAAAGCAGGGGCTTTTAGATGCCCGGATTGCGGGCCGCTTTGAAAAGATATCGGACGCCCCGCTGATAATCCGGGACGGCGCCCATAATCCGGACGGCGCCCATGCGCTTAGAAAAAGTGTGCAAAAGCATTTTACAAACGGGAAAATAATATTTATAATAGGAGTATTAAGGGATAAGGAATATGATAAAATGATGGAAATACTCTGTCCGCTGGCGGACAAGGTATATACCATTACGCCGAAGAACGAAAGAGGGCTTTCCGGGGCTAAGTTAAGGGAAAGCGTTCTGCCTTACTGCGGGGATGCAGAGGTCTGTGAAACTGCCCTTCAGGCATTAGAGCGGGCCGGAAGGGATTGGCGGCGGCTGGAAGAACAGGGAGAGAAAGCGGTGATTATCGCTTGGGGCTCCTTATCCTATATCGGGGAATTGGATGGCGGCAGGGAATATGGAACGGGTTGAACAGATTATGAGGCATCCGCTTTACCTACAGTATCAGCGGCGGATCGATGAACTGGAGAAAGACAGGAAGTTTTGCAGGCATGACAGAGGGCACGCATTAGATGTGGCAAGAATTATGTATATCCTGACATTGGAACGGGGAATTTCTTTTAAGAAGGATGTTGTCTACGGCGCGGCCTTACTTCATGATATTGGCCGGGCCGCCCAGTACGAGGAGAACCGTCCCCACGATGAGGCGGGTGCGGAGTGGGCGGCAGAAGTGTTAGCGGACTGCGGTTATGAGGAAGAAGAGATTTCTCTGGTTACAAGGGCGATTGCCAATCACCCCAAGGAGCGGAATAAAGGCGAAGGAAAAGAGGATTTTTCCAATCTGCTCTATGAGGCGGATAAATTAAGCCGGGCATGCTTTGATTGCGCCGCCCAAAAAGAGTGCTATTGGGATGACGGGATAAAGAACCAAAAGATTGTGTATTGAGACAGGGGAAGAACAGACTATGATAATTGGCAGCCGGGATTTTGACTTAAGCAACCACTATTATCTTATGGGAATACTGAATGTTACGCCGGACTCCTTTTCCGATGGGGGAAGCTATACCACATTGGACCAGGCATTGTTCCAGGCGGATAAGCTGATAAAGGACGGCGCCCATATTTTGGATATCGGGGGCGAATCCACAAGACCGGGACATACGCCCATATCTCCGGCGGAGGAGATGGAACGGGTGTGTCCTGTCATTGAGGCTGTTGCCGGACGGTTCGATATTCCCATATCGTTAGACACCAGCAAAGCGCAGGTGGCGCAGGCGGGAATTGACGCAGGCGCGGATATGATTAACGACATATGGGGACTGAAAAAAGATGCAAAGATGGCGGAGGTAATCGCAGAGGCCGGAGTGCCCTGCTGTCTGATGCATAACCGGGATAATATGGATTATCAGGATTTAATGGAGGATATACTTTCTGATTTGCAGGAGAGTGTAGGGATTGCCTTAGAAGCTGGCATTAACAGGGAGAAGATTGTAGTGGATCCGGGTATTGGCTTTGCCAAAGATCTTTCCATGAATCTGTCTGTGATGAAGCATTTGAGACGGATTAAGGAGCTGGGTTATCCTGTGCTGCTTGGGACATCAAGGAAATCTATGATCGGATTGACGCTGGATTTGCCGGTAGGGGAACGGGAGGAGGGAACCCTTGCCACTTCCGTTATGGGGCGGATGGCCGGTTGTTCGATATTTCGGGTGCATGATGTGAAAACCAATCTTCGGGGACTCCGGATGGCAGAGGCCATTTTAAACGCCGGATAACGGGCAGACTACTCATCAAATAGACCAGACAGGAGAACGGTATGGATAAGATTACAATTCAGGATTTAGAGGTTTTCGGGTATCATGGCGTGTTGGAAGAGGAAGCGCTGTTAGGGCAGAAATTCCTGATTACTGCCGTCATGTCCTTAGATTTAAGAAGAGCGGGAAGAACTGATGACATTAAGGAGACCATTGATTACGGCGAGGTCTGCCAGTTTATCAAAAAGCTGGTGGAGACAGAGCGGTATCTGTTAATCGAGCGGCTGGCGGAGGAGTTGGCAACGGGGCTGTTGCTGGGATTTCCGAAGCTGACAGGCGTTGAGATAACGGTAAAGAAGCCATGGGCGCCGGTGCAGGTTCCCTTGGATACTGTGGCGGTTACCATCAGCCGGTGCTGGCATAGGGCTTATCTCTCTATTGGCTCGAATCTGGGGGATAAGGAGGGCTATCTGGATTTTGCCATTGACCGGTTAAACGCCCTGCCGGATACCAAGGTAACCGCCGTCTCTGATTACCTTGTCACAAAACCCTATGGCGATGTGGAACAGGATGATTTCTTAAACGGGGCCCTAGAGATAGAGACCTTAAAGATGCCGGAAGATCTCTTAGAAGAAGCGATGCGGATTGAGCAGGAGGCCCACAGGGAACGGACCATTCATTGGGGACCGAGGACTCTCGATATTGATATACTCTTCTACGATAACCAGGTAGTTTACACAGAGAATCTCAAGATTCCCCATACGGAGATTCCAAAGCGGGAATTTGTATTAGAACCCTTAGCGGCAATTGCGCCGGACTATGTTCACCCCATTTTGAGGAAATCGGTGTCGCAAATGCTAGAGGAGCTTCGGAGTGAAAAGGAGAAGTGATATGATACAGGATTTAAATGACATAAGGCAGGATATTGATGCTGTTGACCGGCAGATTGTGGAGCTGCTCGAAAAGCGCATGGCGTTGTCCTTAGAGGTGGCAAAGTATAAGATTTCCACAGGCAAGCCCATTTACGACAGGGAAAGGGAGCAGCAGAAGTTAGAGAAGCTGGGGGCCATGGCCAGTACGGAGTTTAACGCCAAGAGCGTGCAGGAGTTATTTTTGCAGATTATGTCTGTGTCCCGGCGGTACCAGTACAGCATTATCGGGGACAGGGACCATGTGATTGACAAGATGTTTACCCCGGTAAAGCAGTTGGACATTTCCAGTGATACGAAGGTGGCGTATGCCGGCGTGCCGGGGGCCTTTGCGGAGGAGGCCATGATTACCTATTTTGGGGAGGACATTTCGGCCGTCCATGTGAAGGAATTTTTTGAAGTGGCGAAAATGGTGGCGGAAGGGCAGGCGGATTATGGAGTTCTGCCTATCGAAAATTCCACCGCGGGATTTGTAAACGGCATCTATGATTTGTTAGATCGCTATCAGCTGTCCATTGTGGGAGAGCAGATGATTAAGATAAACCAGTGCCTGCTGGGGCTGCCGGGAACGGATCTTTCTAAGGTGACCACTGTATTTTCCCACCCGCAGGGCTTGATGCAGGCCAGGGAATATTTAGAGGATAAGGACTGGCGGCAGGTCAGCATGGCCAATACGGCACTGAGCGCCAGAAAAGTGCATGAAGACGGGGATATGACACAGGTTGCCATTGCCAGCGCCAGGGCTGCCAAGCTTTACGGCCTTACCGTATTGAATCCCCAGTTAAATGTGTCGGATACCAATACCACCCGGTTTGTGATTGTGTGCAACCGCCATGTGTATGTGGAAAAGGCCAATAAGGTCAGCATTTCCTTCGCCCTGCCCCATGAGTGCGGAACCCTTTATAATATACTGGCTCATTTTATCTTTAATAATGTGAACATGACCAGTATCGAGTCCATTCCGCTGACCGGCAAGCAGTGGGAATATTGTTTCTTTGTGGATTTTGAGGGGAACCTAGGGGACGACGAGGTGAAAAATGCCTTAAAGGGCATTATGGCGGAGACCGAGGAATTCCGAATCTTAGGATGCTTTCCGTCGGAGAAGGTATAGAAAGAAAAACTGCCGGTTATGCGCGGAAAGAAGCAGCATTACCGGAGCGTATACGGGAGAAGAATTATGCGGATAGGAGGGATGCCGGATGGCATATAAGACATTTGCGGCGATTGACGTCGGCTCTACGGATGTCACCATGAAAATTTATGAGATTACTGCCAAAAAGGGTTACAGGCAGTTAGACTATGTCAGCAATATTATGGAGTTAGGTTTGGACACCTACAAGGACGGGTATATTTCTCAGGAGTCGGTGGACCGGTTAAGCGAGAACCTTTCCAAATTTGCCAAGAAAATGAAGGAGTACGGAACAACGGAATACTGCGCCTATGCGACCAGCGCATTGAGGGAGGCCAAGAACAACATGATGGTGCTCGATTTACTCAAATTGCGCACGGGGATTGAGGTAAAAATATTAAGCAACTCCGAGCATCGCTTTCTCATGTACAAAGGTCTGGCGGTAAAGTCGGAGAATTTCGAAAAAATCGTGGAGAAGAATACCGCTATTGTGGATATCGGAGCGGGAAGTATCCAGATTTCCCTGATGAATAACGGTAAACTTACGGCTACCCAGAACATTCCCATCGGCGCGTTAAGGGTGCGGGAACGGCTGAAAAATTTGCGGCTCAATAAGGTGCTGTTAGAGCGGGCCATGGAGGAATTTATTTCGAATGAGATTGACACCTTCCGGAATCATTATCTCGGGGATAAGGAGATTAAAAATGTAATTGCCATTGGAGATGAGATTGGCAACCTGATTCGTCTGGTTCCGGAGCTTGAAATTACGGATCATCTGAATGAAAAACAGTTAAATGCCATTTTTGACAAGATTCTTTCCAAGAATATCATCGATCTGGCAGACGAGTACAAGATTCCCTACGAGCGGGCCACTTTGCTGTTGCCTGCGGCGATGATTTACGGAATTTTCCTGCGCAATGCCAAGGCGGATATGATCTGGACGCCGGAGGTGGATTTGTGCGACGGAATCATTGTGGATGTGTTAGAGAAGAATAAGAACCTGACATTCCACAGGAATTTTGAAGATGATATACGGTCTTCCGTATATCAGATTGCCAAGCGTTACCGCTGCAACCGGGAACACAACTATAATGTGGCGGCCATTGCCTGTCAGATTTTTGATAAGACGAAGAAAATACATGGTTTGCAGCCAAAGGATCGGTTACAGTTAGAGATTGCGGCTACGCTCCATGACTGCGGCAAATTTATCAATATGAACGGCGCCGGGGATAACTCCTATGCCATTATTATGTCAACTGAAATCATGGGGCTCTCCCATAAGGAACGGCAGGAGATTGCCAATATCATCAGATACAATTCCGTACCCCTGCCCGATTACCGGGAAATCTACGGCAGTCTGGGAAGCGCGGATTATATGAAGATTGCAAAGTTAGTGGCAATCCTTAAAGTGGCCAATGCCATGGACCGTTCCCACAAGCAGAAGGCCAATGCCTATCAGATTGTGGTTAAGGATAAGCAGTTGGTCATTACGATAGATACATTGTATGATCTGGCCTTAGAGAGAGGACTGTTCGACGATAAGGCAGACTTTTTCTCCAAGGTATATGGAATCAGACCAGTATTAAGACAAAAAGGAGCGCGGGTATCATGAAAGAAAAGAATAAATATTTAAAACCGGAATATCTGGAAAATCGCGAGCTGTCATGGTTACAGTTTAACAAGAGAATCTTAGCAGAAGCCAAGGATAAGACGATTCTGCCCTTTGAGCGGATTAAATTTTTGAGCATTACCGCCTCGAACTTAGATGAATTTTTTATGATCCGCGTGGCGTCTTTGATGGATATGGTGCATGCCGGATATACCAAGAGGGACATTGCGGGAATGACGGCAAAGGAGCAGTTAGCGGCAATTTTGCCGGAGGCCAAGGAGTTTATGGCGGACCAGTATAAGACACTGAACCGCTCCCTGATGCCTTTGCTTGATAAATGCGGACTGCATATCGTCCACCGTCATGAGGACCTGACCGAAAAACAGGCCTCCTATGTAGATGAGTATTTTCAGAAAAATGTGTATCCTGTGCTTACGCCCATGGCAGTAGACCAATCAAGACCATTTCCGCTCATTCAGAATAAATCCTTAAATATCGGCGCTTTAATCAAGGATAAAAAGAATGAGGGAGTAATCGATATTGCAACGGTACAGGTGCCGGGCGTGCTTTCCCGGATCGTGGAAATTCCCTCTGAGGAGGAAGGGGAGACCGCCATTATCCTGTTAGAGGAGGTAATTGAGCGGAATCTGGATAAGCTGTTTTTGAATTACACCATTTTATCTGCCCATCCATACCGGGTTATGCGAAATGCGGATTTAGCCATTGATGAGGATGACGCCGCCGACCTGCTTAAGGAGATTGAAAAGCAGGTAAAGAAACGGCAGTGGGGCGAGGTAATCCGTTTGGAGGTTGCGGATACGATGGACAAACGGCTTCAGAAAAAGCTTATGGAGCAGTTAAATGTGGAGGAGGATTATCTTTACAAAATTAAAGGCCCCTTAGATTTAACCTTTTTGATGAAAGCCTATGGCCTGTCCGGATTTGACGAGTATAAGCTGCCGAAGTATATTCCGCAGCCGGTGCCCGGCTTAGACCGGGAGCGAGGAATCTTTGAGCAGATTAGAGAGCATGATATCCTGCTGCACCACCCGTATTATGAATTTACGCCGGTGGTAGATTTCATTTCCCAGGCGGCCAATGATCCCAATGTGCTTGCCATTAAGCAGACGCTTTACCGGGTAAGCGGCAATTCGCCCATTGTGGCCTCTTTGGCAAGGGCGGCGGAGAACGGCAAGCAGGTTACGGTATTAGTGGAATTGAAGGCCAGATTTGACGAGGAAAATAATATCGGCTGGGCGAAGATGTTAGAGAAGGCCGGCTGCCATGTAATCTACGGCCTTGTGGGACTAAAAACCCACTCCAAGATCGCCTTAGTGGTAAGACGGGAGGAGGACGGCATCCGCAGATATGTGCATTTGGGAACCGGTAACTATAATGATGTGACGGCAAAGTTGTATACGGATATGGGAATCCTGACCTGCAA
Organism: uncultured Lachnospiraceae bacterium; assembly: GCA_947629565.1. Taxonomy (GTDB): domain Bacteria; phylum Bacillota; class Clostridia; order Lachnospirales; family Lachnospiraceae; genus CAG-590. The sequence continues at coordinate 3,377 of CANREG010000008.1, read as the reverse complement.
TGATGAGATTGGCGAGGACGCAACCGCCGTCTTTAATATGCTGTCCGGTTATTCGGAACCGCCGGTTTGGAATAAGCTGATGGTGGCCCCGATCTGGTTAAAGGACCGTTTCTTAATGCTGATTAACCGGGAGGCAGAAAATGCAAAGAAGGGCAAGGAGGCAAGAATCGTGGCAAAGATGAACGCCCTGTGCGATCCCATGATTATCGAGGCTCTTTATAAAGCCAGCGCCGCCGGAGTCAGGATAGACCTGATTGTGAGGGGAATCTGCTGTTTAAAGACCGGTATTCCCGGCATTTCCGAAAACATTACAGTGCGTTCCCTCGTAGGGAATTTCTTAGAGCACTCCCGCATTTTCTACTTCTACAACGACGGTTTTGAAGATGTGTATATGGGAAGCGCCGACTGGATGCCCAGAAATCTGGATAAGCGGGTAGAGATTACTTTCCCTGTGGAGGACGAAAAGCTGAAGCAGGATGTTATCGGTATTTTGAAGCTACAGCTTTCAGATACTTTAAAGGCGCATATCCTAAAGCCTAACAGCCGGGAATATGCCAAACAGGATTTGCGGGGCTTGGAAAAGATTGGAGCCCAGGATGAATTTTGCCGGTTAGCCATGGAGCAGGTCTTTGCAGAAGAAAAAGAAGAAATGGTTCGCCATATCTTCGAACCGGCCAAGGGCAGCAAATATTAAGCACCCTGATAATGCGCAGGCCCTACTTGCACTCCTGCCCCGACAGCTGTCATTATATTATCTGCTTTTTGAGTGTATATGCCGCCAACGGAGATTTCCTTCCTGTTTTTCCTGACACGCGGTTTTTTAGAAATCCGCTGCCTGTGCGTCCTGCCTGTTGCATGTGCGAAGAAGTGTCTGAGCACCGGTTTTGGGGTGCTGGGCAAACATCTTAAGCCGCGCTTTCGCTCGTTGAAAACGCAGCGGTACATAAGCGGAGGACGGTTTATATTATCGGACGAGATAAACTTTGCGTCCTCCGCAAGTACCGGCGTTTTCAAAGGGGCTTTAGATGTTTCCCAGTCACCCCTTCCCGGTGCGAGTTCTTCGAAAGCACATGCAACGCTACAGGCAGGACGCACAGGCAGCAGGATTTCTTAAAACCGAAACCAGTGCAGGAAAAACAGGAAGGAAATCTCCGTTGGCGGCGCGCCACTTAATTAAAGAGCGGATAATATAATGACAGCCGCCGGGATTTAAGGCGGGGAGGGGCCTGCGCATTGCAGGGTGTGAAAAATTTGCGGAATTTGTGGAAAAAGTATATTTTTTGCTTGACTTGCATAGATATGTATGGTAATCTATTCAAGTCGTGTGAAATATGCGGCAGACAACAAAGCAGAGTATCCACTCTCACCTTAGCGCAGACAGGCGACTCGGGTTAAATATTAGAGAAGTATGTGTAGGTTTCTAATAGAAGTGGATAGGTTTGCTGTCCACTTTTTTTAATAATTTTTGATATGGAGGTACAAAGCCATTAGCGAGTTGATGATTAATGAGCAGATTCGTGACAAAGAGGTCCGCTTGATTGGGACAGAAGGAGAGCAGTTGGGAATCATGTCTGCAAAGGATGCCATGAAGCTGGCAAGGGAAGCGGAATTGGATTTGGTTAAGATTGCTCCCAATGCGAAGCCGCCGGTATGCAAGATTATTGATTATGGTAAATACCGCTATGAGCTTGCGAGAAAAGAGAAAGAGGCGAAAAAGAAACAGAAGACGATTGATATCAAGGAGGTGCGTTTGTCACCAAACATTGATACCAACGATTTGAACACCAAGGTAAATCAGGCGAGGAAATTTCTTTCTAAGGGAGACAAGGTTAAGGTAACGCTGCGGTTTAGGGGGCGCGAGCTTGCCCATGTGAATCAGAGCAAGGTAATCTTAGATGAGTTTGCCCAACAGTTAGAGGATATTGCGGTCGTTGACAAACCGGCAAAGTTTGAAGGAAGAAGCATGATTATGTTCTTATCGGAGAAGAAATAGCCTTTTTTTCGGAGGACAGAGTACGCTTATCATAAAGTTATATGGTGGAACCAGGTTCCGATTCTATATAAGAGTTTTAGACATTTTAAGGAGGAAATGATTATGCAGAAATTAAAGACAAAGAAATCAGCAGCAAAGCGTTTTAAGAAAACCGGAAGTGGCGGACTTAAGAGAAATAAGGCTTACAAGAGCCACATTTTGACAAAGAAGAGCCCGAAGAGAAAGAGAAATCTCAGAAAAGCGACAATGATGGACAAGACCAACGAGAAGGTAATGAAGAAGATTTTACCGTACTTATAAGCAGATGGATTAGGAGGAAATAGAAATGGCAAGAGTAAAAGGCGGCGTAGGCGCAAAGAAAAGACATAACAGAGTATTAAAGCTTGCAAAGGGATACAGAGGTGCAAGATCCAAGCAGTACAGAATTGCTAAGCAGTCGGTTATGCGGGCTCTGACTTCTTCATATGCAGGCAGAAAGCAGAGAAAGAGACAGTTCAGACGGTTATGGATTGCCCGTATCAATGCAGCAGCAAGAATGAACGGTTTATCTTACAGCAAGTTTATGTATGGCTTGAAGTTAGCCGGTGTGGATATCAATCGCAAGATGTTAGCAGAGATGGCAGTTTCTGATGCAGAGGGATTTGCAAAGTTAGTTGATGTTGCCAAGGCAAAGCTGGCATAGTTTCGATAATCAGAACGAACATACATTATCCGGTTCTGACAGACAGAGCCGGATAATAGAAGAAAATTGCAATTTGCTATTGCATTTTTGATGAAAACATAGTAATCTATACAAGGTGCGTTTCTTCGGATACAGCGTATGCGCAGAGATGCAGCGAGCGGGAGTGCTGGAATTGGCAGACAGGCCAGACTAAGGATCTGGTGGTTATTGCGACCGTGTGGGTTCAAGTCCCATCTCCCGCAGTATAATCAACAGGCGCCTCAGTCCTTGATTTATCAGGGATTGGGGCGTTTTTTTGTTGGAATTATTAAAATGTTGTATAATTCTATAGTCAATGGTATAATTAAGGCGTTGTCGCACCCATTCTGGCAACAGAAAGGGGGTGTTGGCTTGATAGCATTACTTGTATCCTTTTTGGTTTCCGTTTTGGCGAGCATAGTTGGCTGCTATGTTTGCAAGTGGCTAGGCGGAGACGACAGTGACAACTAGCCCGAAAAACCCCCGGAGAGCGGCTACTCTCCGGGGGTTTGCCTTGTGTCAGCTTGACACTCATATCCTTTTAGTTGACGATAGTATAACATATGCATCAACTAAATGCAAGTATTCCCTTTTCTAAAAAACGTATACGCAGTATAATGAATAGGTGCCTCAGTCCTTGATTTATCAGTGATTGGGGTGTTTTTTGTTGAAACTATCATAATA
>CANREG010000007.1 GCA_947629565.1 uncultured Lachnospiraceae bacterium | reverse complement strand
CGGATTTTTTCGAGGTCTGGCAGTTATTTTTTTCAAAAAACGAGGCTGCGCACTAATTACTTAGTGCGACAGCCCCATAAGCAAATAAGGAGTAGCGCATGAAAAAGAAGGTTTTGATTTTAGATATAGACGGCACGCTGACCAACAGCAAAAAGGAGCTTACTACAAAGACGCTGCAGGCGCTTTTGGATATGCAGGAACGGGGACACATCATTGTCATTGCCTCCGGCAGACCTACCCATGGGGTGCAATGGATAGCAGACGCTTTAAAGCTTGACCAATATGGCGGATATGTACTCTGCTTTAACGGGGCAAGGATTGTCAATGTAAAGACCGGCGAAATTGTATTTCAGCAGTGCTTTCCCAAGGAATGTATCGCTCCTTTATATGAATATGCCAGGTCCCACGACATGGGGCTTGTCACCTATGAGGGCGACAGGGTGATAACCGGAACCCGTATTGACAAATACATGGAGTTTGAGGCAGGGCTTAATTACATGGAGTTAAAACAGGTAAACGATTTTGTCTCCTATGTGGATTTTGATGTGAATAAATGCCTGTTTACGGCGAAGGAGGAGCAGGCGCCGGAATTAGAGAAGGAACTGGCCCGGCAATATGAAGGCGTTCTCAGCATATACCGTTCGGAGCCCTTCTTCATTGAGGCGATGCCGCCGGGAGTGGACAAGGCGGCTTCCCTGGAGCGGCTGTTTCAAAAGATCGGCGTAGACAGGGCGGACACGGTGGCCTGCGGGGACGGCTTTAACGATATGTCCATGATCCGGTATGCCGGGGTGGGAGTTGCCATGGCTAACGCCCAGGAGGCAGTGAAAGAGGCGGCGGACATAGTGACTAAGCGGACAAATGATGAGGACGGTCTGCTTGAGGTTTTGGAGAAGTATTTTGGGTAGGAAGGTGTTTGGTAAAAGATATGGTTGTGAGGAAACATTATTATGTCAGCGGGCGGGTACAGGGCGTGGGCTTCCGGTACCGTGCCTATCATACGGCAAACAGTCTGGGCCTTACGGGCTATGCCATTAATCTCTATGACGGAAGGGTGGAGCTAGAGATTCAGGGTGAACGGGTTTTAGTGGAGGAGTTCCTTGACCGGATGTCTGCCGGAAGCTTTATTCATATTGAGGGCGTGGAAAGCTATGATATGGAGGTGGATAAAGAGGAGAGGAAATTCTATATCGATTAATAATCCATTGGGGCGCATATACGTCCATTCATTCCAAAATGTTGAAAATCCGAATACAATAAAATATAGTTGTACTTAAAAATAGTTGTGAAATGAAATTGCATTTTATAACTATTTTTTATTGCAGGATATACGAAGGTGTACGGAAGATGAGAATCGCATTGTATGGGAAGAAAATGGAGTCGCTCAAGCAGTATAAAGAGAGTTTAGAAAATAAATTTAACGTTTGTGGAAAATCCGTAAATATTGATTATTATACTGATGAGGCAGAGATAAAAGATAATATGCAGCAATATGATCTTATTGTTTTATCTAATTCTTTATTACATGAATTTACACAATCTATATCTGACGAATCTGCCAGAAATATCACATTTGTCTCCGGGAAAAAAATTGAAACCTGTCTGGTGCAGGATATACTATATGTTGAAGCTGAGTTGAAAAAGGTTCACGTATGGAAGAAAAATGAAGACATGCTTTTATCAATTCCCATATCAAAGCTGGAAGGATTGCTGAAAAAGGAAGGATTTATCAAATCCCACAGAAGTTATATTGTGAATAGTACCCATATAAGCAGTATTACCAAGGATACGATTATATTGGATAACGGAATAAGGATTCCGGTAAGTAAATACCGGATAAAGGAAGTCAGGGAGGAATATTTAACTTTGATGAAAAGAAAGGGACAATATCAATAACAAATGTGATATGAGACATTTGTTACATTAGCCTTGCTAAAAGTTACAAATTGCAATGGAATCACACTGACAGTGCTAGGATAAAGAAAATTTATTCAGTACAGGATGTGGTTAAGATGAAGATTATACTATATAAAATTGCAAAAGGAAAAATGTATGGGGAATATTTGCAGCAAATTGCCGTCGATACCCGGATTGAATGTTGTGAGGAGAGAGAGGAGCTAAGTAATAATTTATCATCCGGCGATTTGGTTATGCTCTCTGAAAAAGCAATCCGACAATATATTCATTTATATGAACAATATTTTGCAAGGCAGATTTATTTTAATGACGGAAAAAGTATAGAGAAATTATCTGTTGATGAAATATATTATGTCGAAGCGAATATGAAAAAAATATACATAAGAAAAAAAGACGAAGAATGTGTGTTAAACTACTCTTTGAAGGAGGCAGAACAATTACTGTCGAAATATGATTTTTTGAAAATCCACAGGAGTTATATCGTCAATTTAAAACATTTTAAAAAATTAACGCATAATAGTATGTTTCTGGATAACGGGATTGAGGTACCTATTAGCAAGTATCGTTACCGGGATGTAAAAATCCGGATGATGGATTATATAGAGAGGCAAAAAGAATATGATTTGGAAAAGGAGGATGAAGAATAAAGGAGATAATTATTGTGCGTTTGCAGGGTAAAAATGAATGGGAATAGCTTATGGATTTGTTGAAAATTTGAAAAGCTATTCCTTTTTTATAGAATTAACTTTTGGTGCCTTATATTGTCCGTTGATGCTATTTGGTTGAATTTGGAAAAGCAGAATGTAATAATTGAATAAAAGTGTAATAGTGTTGTTTTTCGTTAAAGATAATGTAGGAATTTATATGTTAAAAATAGGCATTTGTGAAGATGAAAAATGGATAGTAGATGAATTGCATGATTTAATCTGCCAGATATTATTTCGTTATACGGATATGGAGTTTATGTATTTTTCTGACGGATTAGAAGTGCTTGAATTAATTAAGGCCGGTCAATTTCATTTAGACTTGCTTTTTTTAGATATCCATATGGATCAATTAGATGGCATGAAAACAGCAGATTTTATTCGCAAACATCAGATTGATGTGGATATTATATTTTTGACGGTATCCAAAGATCATGTATTTGAAGGATATACATATAAGGCATTTGCATATTGTTTGAAACCAATTGACAAGAAAAAGCTTGAAGAAGATCTGGTGAGATACATGGAAGAAAAGAATAAATGCGCGGAGTGTCTGAATATTGCAGTGAGGGGGAAAGAATATCGGATTCCATTGGATAAGATAATTTATTTGGAGAGCGAAAAGCGCAAGGTAATTGCACATACCTTGACAGAAGATATTTCTTTTTATGCCAAATTGGACGATGTGGAAAAAATGATTGGCGATCTCCATTTCCTAAGATGTCACCAAAGTTATATGGTAAATGAAAATATGATTGATTCCGTGGAACGCACCTCAATTATTGCACAGGGAATAACTATACCGATGAGCCGCAAATATTATGAGGGAATGGGAACGGCTAATGAAGACGATGCAAGCCTGCGGGTTACGCATAGTCTGGCGATGAATCGGGAAAAATCCGGTGCAATTGTGTTTGTGAAAGGAATTTTAGTAGGAACAATTATAAGAATTAATAGTGATAGGAAAATTAATCTCGGACGGGACGCCAGTGTAGCGGATATTGTACTGAATGATACAAAAATCAGCCGATTACACTGCAGCGTTACATATCATCGTGAATCAGGCACTTATACGGTTTGTGATTATTCAAAAAATGGTATTTTTAATGATAAAGGAGAACGATTTGAGAAAGAAACACCGGTAGAAATTATGGCAGGAGAAGAGATATGGCTAGGCTGCGGAGAAAATGTTTTTCAACTGGGATAATGATGATAACGTGCCTAAAGTAAAGGAAGGGAGAATATGACATGATTTTACAAAAGTGCAAACGAGGTCATTACTATGACAGTGATAAATTTGCGGAATGTCCTTACTGTGCGCTGGAAAAGAATGTAGCCGAGGAAAAGACTGAAAACTGGTTTCAGGGAGCTCTTGAAGCAACGGAAACAGTAATAGGAAAATATCCTTCTAAAGATCATAGGCAGTTAGACGGTATTGGAGGTGACGGGCATGGCACAACATAAAATACTGTGCTTAGAGGGAGAATTAAAGGGAGCAGTTATACCGATTCAGTTGAATGAACCAATCATTGTTGGACGGGATGCGGGTCAGGCTAATATTGTTTTTCGTGATATGACGATAAGCAGAAAGCATTGTGAAATTGAATTGGCCGATAATGATACATATTATGTTACGGATTATTCTTCCGGAGGAATAGTTACAGAAGAAGAAACGAAATTGCAGGAAAGAATAAAGGAAAAATTACCTGTTGGCACCATACTAAGAATAGGGAAATCAGGTACTAAAATTAAATTAGAATAAAAGAGCAAAGTACAATATAAGTAAAAGATTCCTATATTTTTGCAGAAGGGAGAATTAACTATGAAAATTAAGAAATTTTTAGCTGTAATTATATGCCTGAGTTTATTGTTATGTAATTTGACAAATAAAAAAATTGTTTTGGCGGCAAGCGAATGGAGTGATTGGCAGGACACTCAGCCGGAAAATGTTGATGATTATGAATTGGAAACGAGGACGGTATACCGTTACCGGGACAAGGAGACAACAGTTAGTTCAGATGATTCTTTAGAAGGGTGGACTTTGTATGATTCTGAATCGACTTGGGGAGATTGGTCAGAATGGAAGGATTCTTCTGTTTCATCAAGTTCTGAAAGAGAAGTGAATACCCGTACTGTATACCGGTACAGAGATAAAAGTACTACCACTAGTACAAGTAGTTCTCTATCCGGGTGGACTAAAAGTGGTTCTGAAATTACTTGGACTGATAATTGGAGTGGATGGTCGACTACTAAGTATACTGCAAGTTCTACCAGACAAGTAAATACACGTACGGTGCAGGTAAGCCCGGCTAAGACGCAGTATAGATATTGGAGATACAAAAGTACGAATTCTAGTGCGCCATCAAGCCCATGGTATCATTTTTGTGATAAGCTTGCAAAACAGATATACGGTGGTGACTGGTATTATGATAGTACCGGTTGGATGGATACCCCTGTATCAGGTGCCTATGATGGAAGCAGGTGTGGGCATGGATGCTATGATCAGTCAGTTAATCAGGCTCATAGAATATATACCTATAATGGTTCGCATTACTATGTTCAAGAAACGCAGATTGTACCAGCAGTAACAAGGACAGAATATCAGTATCGCGATGCTGTTATAATATATAGTTATTATAAATGGAATTCATATTCTGTTTGGAGTACATCCAAACCTTCAGAAAAAACGAACAGAGAAATTGAACAGAAAACACAATATTCATATAGAGATTTATCAACCGTGTACTACTATGAGAAAGAGGGAGAATGGTCTGATTGGGAAACTGTTGAACCATCTGAAATGGAAGACAGGACTATTGAAAGTAAAGTTCAGTACAGATATAGGGAGAAAGAAAAACCAACCACAGAAGCGACAACGCAGGCAACCCCACAACCGGCCCCACAACCGGCCCCGCAACCAAACACAGAAGAGCCTAAACTTAATGTGGGAAACGCCACAATTTTACCGGTTGATCCGCAAAAGCAGGAAACAGAATCATCTTACACAGAAAAAGTTAATAAAAAAACCAATAAACAAGAAGAAATTCAAAAGGGAGATGTTTTTGAAAGCAAAAAATCCAATTATAAAGTAACCAGTGCTAAGAAGAGAACGGTAGCATATTCCGGAAGTAAAACAAAAAAAGCAAAAATTGTTGTACCGAAGACAATAAAATACAAAAACAAGACATATAAGGTAACTTCCATTGCTGCAAATGCTTTTCGCAATAATAAGAAATTAAAAACAGTAATAATAGGAAATAATGTTAAAACCATTGGAGATAATGCATTTCGCGGATGCATAAAATTAAAAAAAGTATCAATTGGAAAAAATGTAACTTCGATTGGGAAATATGCATTTTACAATGATAAAAAATTAAAATCAATTAATATATATAGTGTTCATTTAAAGAAGATTGGGAAGAAAGCGTTTAAAAAAATTGCAAAGCATCCAACTGCAAAAGTTCCCAAAGGCAAAATGATAAAATATCAGCGGCTTTTTAAAGGGAGGGTGTGAGTTCTAAACATCCAACATTATATGAAAACACTTTGGAGAAAAATTATGATTAATAGAACAAAGGAAATAATAAAAGGCAATATAATTTTATTTTTTGTTATCATAATTTTTAGCATTGTCTTGATAAATGAGCAAAGTGTAAGAGCGGCTGTTAGTGGAGATTATGAATATGAAATCTTAGATGATGGTACTGTGAAAATTACTGACTATTTTGGAAATGATATTTGTGTAGAAATACCGGCTGTTTTAGATGAAAGACAAGTAACAACTATAGAAAGCTATGCATTTTCGTATGAAGAACGAATAGAACAGGTAGTTATACCATCTAGCATTACCTCTATTGGAGAAAATATATTTTGTGAATGCTGCAATCTAGAAAATATAGTAGTTGATGGTAAGAATTTACAATACTGCAGTGAAGATGGAATATTATTTAATAAAAATAAAAGTATATTGATTTACTGTCCGCAAAAGGCATCCATTTATAATTATGTGATTCCGGAAAGTGTGGCAGAAATTTATCAGGAAGCTTTTGCTTATTGTGAAAATTTAGAAGAAGTAATAATTCCCGATGGGGTAAGTCATATAAGTAAAGGGACTTTTACGTCATGCATAAACTTAAAAAAAATCACTATTCCTATGAGTGTAACTGAAATAGGGGATTATGCGTTTAGTGCATGCAGTGATTTAACGCAAATAACTATCCCCAATAGCGTGACGAGTATTGGTAATGATGCTTTTATAGGATGTGAGGCTTTGTCTGATATAAGTATACCACCAAGTGTACAATATATTGGAGAATGGGCGTTTACTGGCTGCTGCGCTTTATCGGAAATGACAATTCCCCTCGGAATAAAAGATATTGAGATGGGAACATTTTTTGGATGTATTAATTTGAAGAGGCTTGGAATACCTATAACAGTAACAAGTATTGGTGATAGTGCTTTTGGAGAGTGTCTCAATTTAATTTTAATAGTTAATTTTAATTCTTACGCCGAACGATATGCAAAAGATACCGGAATGCCTTATCAATATTATGGAAGTTCAGAGATTATACAGCCGGAAAGAGAGAGCGATTCAGAAGATATTACGGATTCGGAAATAACAAATCCAGAAATCGTACCTCAACCGGGCGCAGTATCAGCGGCACAAACGGTATATCCGTCGCAAACGGTGGCACCAATAATTAAAAATGGTTCTAATGTTGAGATATCAGATGTCAGCTATACAGTAACCAGCACGGCAAAAAAAACGGTTACTTATAATTGTGCTAGAAATAAGAATATAATTAAATTGTCTATTCCGGCAACAATTAAAATTCAAGGGAAAGCATACAAGGTTACCCAAATTGCCGATAACGCATTTAAAAATAATAAAACATTAAAAAAAGTTAAAATAGGGGAAAATGTCAAAACTATCGGGAAAAATGCATTTAAAGGCTGTACAAAGCTTATAAGTCTTACCCTTGGGAAAAATATTGTAACAATTGGAAACAGCGCATTTGAAGGTTGTACAGCAATAAAAAAAATAACAATTACACCTAAGGTATCCACGATTGGAGCAAAGACGTTTTACAATTGTAAAAGGCTAAAAACAGTTACTATCGAATCATTGAAATTAAAAAAAGTAGGAAGTAATGCCTTTGGGCGAATTGCTTATAACCCGAATCTGCAGATCAAGAAAAATATTTCTGCAGAACAGAGAAGGAAGTATCTTAAATTGTTGAAACGTATATAAATACTATAATAACGCGAGGATAAAAACATGATTGTTACATTGCTTAAGAGTGAGAGAATGAACAGCATATCCTTGCCTGAAAAGGTAAAAGGACAGTACTGGCTTATGGATTATTTCCCAACGGGAGAAAAGTATCCTCTTCTTAGTATTGAGGGAATTCATAATCAGTGGATTATCAGGTCCGGCAAAAAAGCCCAGTTATTGGATGATAGCCGTAAAAGGATACGGGAAATGCAGATCGAACCATATAATTTATACTGTTTGTATCTTCAGGATACAGATAGTTATGAATATCTTTTTGTAGAACCGGTTACAACTGATAGGAAACAGTATACTAAATATATAGTGAATCCTGTTCGGGATATTTATGTCGGACGCTCTCAGAGCAATCAGATATTTTTTCATAATATTGTTGTATCTGCTACACATGCGAGATTTGTGTACACAGATGGGAGCTGGGTACTCTATGATGAAAATAGTACGAATGGTATATATGTAAATGGCAATCGTATTAAAGAGAATTGTCTTTTAAAACCTGGTGATGTGGTTTACATTATGGGTTTAAAAATTATAATCGGTAATGGTTTTTGGGCAATGAATAACCCGGATCAGCTTGTCCAGCTAGATACCGGTATTTTTTCTCCTCGTCTAGGTGATAGAATGGTGCATCGGGAAGCTGAAGATTATGAGGAGATGGAGCAGGAATATTTTTACCGTTCACCTAGATTTAAACGGGATATTAAGACAGCTACAATTAAGGTGGATTCGCCTCCGGCAAATCAGCAAAGAGAAGAAATGCCGATTATGATGGCTATCGGCCCTTCTATGACAATGGGACTGGCCTCTCTTACTACAGGTTTGTTTGCAGTAAATAATGCGATTCAGAACGGAAATGTTGCCAGTGCAATTCCGTCTATTGTGATGTCTGCCAGTATGCTTTTGGGTACTGTGATGTGGCCCATTTTGAGCAAGCGCTATGAGAAAAAACGGGCGGCAGAGCACGAGAGAAAAAGGCAGAATAAATATTTGGCATATCTGCGCAATATTTCAAAGGACATAGATAAAGAAGCTGAACGGCAGACTGAGATTTTGGAGGAAAATTATCTGACATTGGGACAGTGTCAGGATGTGATTACGCAGGTTAAAAGCAGCCTGTGGGAGAGGGAACCGGGACAGAATGATTTTCTTAAGCTTAGAGTCGGAAAAGGAAATATAGATGCTGATATCAAATATAATTATCAGGAACGGCGGTTTATGCTGGATGATGATAATTTGCAAAATGAAATGTTAGCGTTATGCGAAAATCCTAAAAAACTGGAACATGTTCCGATTTTGATTTCCTTATTTGAAAATTACATATCCGGTGTGGTTGGAAAAAGAAATGATATATTGGCCTTTGCTAAAGGGCTTATATTACAGATGGTTACTTATTACAGTTATGATGAATTTAAACTGGTTCTTTTAATAGATCCGGTAGAATTGGAAGAAATACGGACAATAAGATGGATTCCTCACGTCTGGGATAACGAGAAAAAAATACGGCTTATCGCAACAACGGCCTCTGAATTAAAGGAAGTGTCTGCATATATGGAGCAGATTATGAAATGGAGAATGTCGCTTCATGAAGAGGAGTGCAAGGACTGCGTTCCGTATTATATGATTCTTGCGTTTGACCGTCAGCTTGCCAATAAGGCTGAAATGCTGAAGCTGTTATATCATCGCAAAAACAATATGAATATCAGTGTAATTACCTTTTTTAATGAAATCTCCAATCTTCCCAAAGAATGTACTACTGTTGTGGAATTGAAGGGAAGCTCAGGAAGGATATTTAACAAAAGGGATATCTCAGGGGAAAGGGTTGCATTTGTTCCGGATATCTATATTCGGGATAATATGGATATGGTAAATATGCAATTGTCCAATCTGCAGTTAGATATTATGGCGACGGCATATAATCTGCCCAAAATGCTGACATTTTTGGAGATGTATCAGGTGGGTAAGATTGAGCATTTAAATGCGTTAAGCAGATGGAAGGAAAATGATCCTACCGTATCTTTGGAAGTTCCGGTTGGAGTGGATACATTTGGAGAACTTTTTAAATTAGATTTGCATGAAAAATATCATGGCCCTCACGGTCTGGTGGCAGGAATGACAGGCTCCGGCAAAAGTGAGTTTATTATGACATACATTCTGTCATTGGCGCTTAATTACCATCCTTATGAAGTGGCATTTATACTGATTGATTACAAGGGCGGAGGAATGGCAAAAGCATTTGAGACACTTCCTCATACGGCGGGAATTATTACTAATCTGGATGGCGCAGCAGTGAATCGTTCTTTGGTATCCATTCAGAGCGAACTGAAACGCAGGCAGGAGATTTTTATACAGGTTGGAAACCGGGTAGGGGAAAGCAATATTGATATATATAAATATCAGCGCTTATACAGAGAAGGTGCAGTAGAAGAACCGTTACCACACCTGTTTATTATTTCAGATGAGTTTGCTGAACTAAAAACGCAACAGCCGGAATTTATGGAGCAGTTAATTTCTGCCGCCAGAATTGGTCGAAGCCTGGGAATTCATCTGATTCTTGCCACGCAGAAACCGGCAGGTGTTGTAGATGACCAGATTTGGAGTAATTCTAAGTTTAAGATATGTCTTAAAGTGCAGGAGCGGGCAGATAGTATGGATATGTTAAAAAGACCGGATGCAGCAGAGCTTTCTGACACGGGACGGTTTTATTTACAAGTCGGTTACAATGAGTTGTTTGAAATGGGACAATCAGCCTGGGCAGGCGCACCCTATTATCCATCGGAACAGGTGCAGGTTGAAAAAGACGATAGGGTAGAAGTGTTCGATAATACCGGGCATATTTTAAAACAGGTAAAGCCCCGGAAAAGAAATATCGTTCAAAATCCACAAAAGCAGCTGGATGCGATAACGGATTATTTGAAGCAGACCGCTCAAAACGAGGACATTCATGTAAGGCCGTTGTGGCTGGAACCTATTGCCGAGTATATTTATATAGATGAGTTGGAGGAAAAATACAATGTGGAAGAAGAGGGGTGGATTTTAAATCCGGTTGTTGGTGAATATGATATTCCATCCAAGCAGAGCCAGAATATTTTGCGTCTGCACATTACACAAGATGGCAATACAGCAATCTATGGGGCTGCCGGAATGGGAAAAACTACTTTTTTGAATGCATTATTGTATTCCCTTACAAAACATCATGATTGTGAGCAGTTAAATTTATACATACTTGATTTTTCTTCAGAAAGCCTGAGAGTGTTCCAAGAGGCGCCGCAGGTAGGAGATGTAATGGTTTCCGGGGATGATGAAAAGATAGCGAATCTGTTCAAATTGGCTGGTAGTGAAATTCAGGAAAGAAAACAGAAATTTTCGTCTTATGGCGGTGATATGCAGTCTTACATCAGGGAATCGGGCGATAAGATTGCGAATATCGTGATTTTAATAAATAATTTTGCCTCGTTTATGGAGCAGTATGATCAACATGAGGATGATGTGATTTATTTAACTCGTGAGGGAACAAAATATGGGATTTATTTTGTTGTGACGGCAGTAAATACAAATGACATACGCTATCGTGTATTACAGAATTTTAATCAGCAGTTTGTACTGCAATTAAATGATATTTCGGATTACGCCAGTGTTCTTGGCAACGTGGCGGGCACATATCCAACGAAGTATAAAGGACGCGGTATTTTCCGCGGTGAGGAGGTATATGAGTTCCAGACAGCTTATATTACAGAAAGGGGAACGAATGTAGTAAGCTTTATCCGAGAGTATTGTCAGCAGTTAAAAGAAACATATGGGACGGGAATTGCCAATAAAATACCTGTCCTGCCTGACCGGGTTACGGCGGACTTGGTTTGTGAAAACGGAAATGATTTGGACAGGGTTCCATTAGGTATTAGCAAGGATAAGTTAGAGATTCAATATTTAAACATGGGAAAAAGCACAATATCCTTAATGCTAAGCCTGGAAATGTCTGATATGCTCGCATTTGTGAATGGAATGATTCAGGTTGTAGCAGGTATTGAAGGAACACAGATAATACTGTTAGATCCCAATCATCGGATAAAGATTGCAGATTCGCTGAAGATGGAACATTATATCGACGATATGGAAACAAAGGTTGTGGAGATGTTTAATCTTTTGGTTAAAAGAAACAACAGATATAAGGAGTGTAATGGACATTTGCCAGAGGGAGAAACATTTGAGCCGATGGTGTATATCCTGCAGGATTATTCGTCTATTTTTGACCAACTGTCAATAGATGGCCGGGATAAGCTTAAGGTATTATTGGAAAAAAATGAACCTGAATATGCCGTTCATTTTCTGATATGTGAAGAAGCAGGAAATATGAGTATTCGGACAGTAGAGCCTTGGTATAAGAAGCATTGTACAAAAGGAAACGGCGTGTGGATAGGAAATGGTATTGCAGATCAATATGTTTTAAAACTGCTTTCAGCAGGAAGGGAACTGCGTCAGGATATTGCAGATAATTTCGGTTATATAGTACAAAATGGAAATTACAGCCTGATTAAGCTGGTAACAGGATAGGAGGGGATTATGGAAAAGATAATGGTAGAATTATATCTGCCTGCTGCTGAGGAGGCATATGATGTACGAATACCCGGAGACAGCAGAATTGGCGACATTGTTCCTCTGTTAGAAACCTGTATGGCGGAGTTGGCAGAGGGGTATTTTGTTCCGAAAGGAGGTTCTGTCCTGTGCGACAGGGAAACAGGGATTGCGTTAAATATTAATCTGACAGCAAGGGAAATGGGAATTTTAAATGGCACTAAACTAATGCTGATATAGCGTCAGTATGCTAAAAGTTACATTTTCTTTGTTAAAAAGTACAATTAGAACTTTTTTTAGTTAAATGAATTAAAGTTAACTTATAAACAATATGAACCATTACAATGTAATGGAGAGTAAAAAGATAAAGTACGGAGGTGAAAGGATGAGCGAAATTAATATTGATTTAAAAAGTCTGGGTGACAGGGCGACTGAAATTAAAACGAGTAATACAATATTGCAGGAAAATTTTAATGTATTAAAACAGGAAATGAATAACTTGACAGATGTATGGAAAAGTTCTTCACAAAACTCTTTGTCTGAAAAATATAGCAATGTGGGTGAGAAGATAGAGAAATTTTACACCGATCTGAATAGCTATGCAGATTTTTTAATTAAGACAGCGGAAAACTATGGATATATAGAAGAAAAAATAAATAAAAATGCAGAGAGTTTTACAAATTAAAAGGGAGGTTATATGATGGCGGAATTATTAGAGTATGATAGGAGTGAAATAGAAAAAAAAGCAAAAAGAATGCAAAAAGTTTTAGACACAATTGTTTCCGAGATTAATAAATTATATACAAAAATTTTGTATCAGATTGGAGAAGATTGGAAGAGCTATGAAAGCCGTGAGTATTTAAACAATTTAACAAACTATCTAAATGATTTAAAAGATTTGGTAGATTCTATTCAAAATTATATTGCACTATTAAAAGTTGTAGCGGAAAAATATGATGAAACCATGCAAGAAGCATATGCGATTGCCAACACATGTGATCGCGGTTAGGAGGAAACGTATGGGGATGGAACAACTTAAAGAAAATATACAAGAACAGAAAGCGGTTGTTAATAAAACAAATAAACAGATAAATAGTTTAGAATTATATGCTAATAAAATAAATGCAATTATTATTAGTTTATCGTCCATTTGGGATGCAAATGCAGATAGGGATTGTCTTTTGCAAGCAATGGAACATTGTGTAAAAGATGCGGCAGAAATTATATATGATTACAGTACATTTTCAGTGAATGCAATTAATTTTTTAAATCAGATTGATTTGCTGGAAGCCCTGGCGAAGGCATTAATTCCCGGAAAATCTATTAAATTGAAATCTTTTCATACAAGTATGAGTGCAAAAAAGGATCATGGAAAGATTTATAATTTTTCAATATTAGATATTAGCGCTAAAGATATTGCAAATTTGACAAAACAATTAGATGAGATATCAATTGAAACAGGCAGCATTAACGAACAGATAGATAGTATTCTTACAAAGCACTTTAATTATAAGTATTCATTATCTAATATTAGTTCCAGAATTAAAAAATTAAGCGCAGATAATTCAAAAGTAGCAACAGCTCTTCAGAGAATGAAAGATTTGTATCAAGCTACAGAGAATGATATAAGTGCATTAGTAAATGGGGTGGTTTTAGGAGGAGAAACATCTGGTAATGTAAATGCGGAATTACAAAAAGCTTATATTAAAGAAAAGGATAAAAACAGTTATTCTTGGCCTGAAATGATTGTATACCCAGATGCTTATAATGTTAATGATGCAGATGTCTATCTTAAACAAAATAATGAAAGCGGTAGTTGCAATTTGACTTCGAATGCAATGATGTTGAAGCGGAAGGCATATATAGATCAAAAAGATGACTGGGTTAATATTAATAAAGATTCCGTTAGAGGTGCAGCGGGAGGATTAGTAGTAAAATGGGACTATAATTATGAAGGAGATAATATTAAATATAATGTTAAAAGATATCCAGTTGATACTTCACCTCAAATAGCAAAAGAGAATTATATAACGTTATTAGCTGCACATCCAGAGGGAATTGTAATTTGGGGGGATAGAGCTTTTAGAGGTAATCCACATGCTATTTTATTAACAGATTATGATGAAAAAACAGATACATTTTATTGTTCTGATCCAGCAGATTCTAAAAGTAAGGGAAGAATTCCTTTGCAAGAATCATTATACGAAGGAGATATTACTAAAGCAACGGCATATTGGGTTGTGGAAGGTTAAAATAAAAAATTTGCATTTAAATCTGCGGATTTAAATATATATCCAGATCATTTGAAATCTGGAACATAATAAAACTATCTGAAAGGAGAAAAAAATATGGGAAACAAAATTGTAGTGGATCCGGCAAAATTAGAGGCGGCAGCTACTAAAGTCACTGAGTATGCTGAGGATTACAAGAAGAATTACACGCAGTTATTTACAGAGGTAGAGGCAATGGCTGCAAATTGGCAAGGTACAGATAACATTGCTTACACGACGCAGATTAAAGGATTTGAAGATGATTTTACAAAAATGTATACACTGATGACACAGTATGCTGACTTTTTAAAAAACAGTGCTACAACTTATAAGACAACACAAGGCAATGTGGAAACAGCAGCCAAAAAATTGACAAATTAAGGAGGAAATTGCTATGGCAACAGAAGGAATTAATATCTCCTTAGGGGAGGTAAGCGCAACAGCAAACACAATTCGTACATTAAACACGACATTAACAACAGATTTGACTAATATTAAGACAGAAATTAATAATCTGGCCAATACATGGCAAAGTGACAGTTCTACAACATTACAAAATAAAATTAACGGTATGCAGACGCATTTTGATGAATATCAAAAGGTAATTGAGGCATATGCAAAGTTTTTAGATGATACCGTAGCATCTTATCAAACGACAGAAAACAGCATTAACGCAAGTGCAAATGAAAATTTATTTCAGTAAGATGGTAAGGGCAATGTCTTTGGGACATTGCCCTAAGTCTGTGTTATAAGATAATGTAAATCAGGAATGTTTGGATATATCAAAGAGAAAAAAATTAAGTACTAATTTTATATAGATGGAAGAGGTAAAAGATCATGCGGTTACAGCTCAATGACATAATATTTAACAATTGGAAAATTAAAAAGGTAATTGGAGAGGGCAGTTTTGGTGTTGTTTATGAAATTGAACGTGAAGAATTTGGACATATATATAAGGCAGCAGCAAAGGTGATTTCAATTCCCAAAAGCCAATATGATTATATGGATGTCTTAGATGGTGATATGTCAGAGGAAAACATTACAGCATATTATCGGAGTCTGGTTGACGATATTATTGTTGAGTGTGATTTGATGGAACGGATGAAGGGGGATAGCCACATCGTTTCCTATGAGTATCATCATGTGGTTCAGGAAGATGATGGGATGAGCTGGACAATATATATTCGCATGGAGCTTTTGACGCCGCTGATCAATTCGATTCGGGAAAAGAAATTATCTGAAAAGGATGTTGTGCAATTAGGAATTGATTTGTGCAGGGCATTGGAAACATGCCAGAAATTTAATGTTATTCACAGAGATATTAAGCCGGAAAATATCTTTATTTCAAATACCCAAAATTATAAATTAGGGGATTTTGGAATTTCTAAGGCGTTAGAGCGCAGTGAAATGGCTGTATCTAAAAAAGGAACGCAATTATATATGGCGCCGGAGGTGTACAGAGGAGAAAAATATGATGCTACAGTGGATATTTATTCCTTGGGACTGGTGTTATTTCGTCTGACGAATAATAATCGCACTCCGTTTTTACCGGATGCGCCGGCTCCGATTTATTATCAGGATAAAGAAATGGCGTTGCAGAAAAGATTATCCGGCATCCCCATTCCCCAACCATGTAATGCAGGAGAAACTTTATCTGCTATTATTCAGAAAGCTTGTAGTTTTTCTCCGGCGGACAGATATCATACACCGAAAGAAATGCGTAAGGATTTAGAAAAAATTTTAAATGATGAGGAAGAAAGCGTAGAAAAAACGCTAAGCGGGAAAACATTTTTTGAAAATATAGATATTGAACCGACAGGTACTTTGAGTGTACATAACCATGTAGGAAAGGTTTCTGTAAAAGAAGAGGCAATACGACGTGAAAGAGCCGAGGAAGAAAAGCGAAAGGCTGAGGAAGAAGCGAGAAGAAAAGCCGAGGAAGAGGCAAGAAGAAAAGCTGAGGAAGAGGCAAGAAGAAAGGCCGAGGAAGAAGCGAGAAGAAAGGCCGAGGAAGAAGCGAGAAGAAAGGCCGAGGAAGAAGCAAGAAAAAAGGCCGAGGAAGAGGCGAGAAGAAAAGCCGAGGAAGAGGCAAGAAAAAAGGCCGAGGAAGAAGCAAGAAGAAAAGCCGAAGAAGAAGCGAGAAGAAAAGCCGAGGAAGAAGCGAGAAGAAAAGCTGAGGAAGCGAGAAGAAAGGTTGAAGAAGAGGCAAGAAAAAAAGAGGAAAAGGAAGCATTTAATGATTTAGAGCCATTTGTACAAAAGAATATGTGGTCTGATGATAAGAAAAAGGAACAACCACAAAAAACAACGAATAATGTATCAACCGGCAGAACATATAAAGTTGTGGCAGTAATATTGATTTTGCTGATTGCTATGGGGATTGCAGGAATAAATTTGACGAGGATGCCTGATATTTACGGACTTCCAATTGATGAGGCATATAAAAAGATGGAAGCGGCACATTTAAAATTTGGTATTATAACAGAAGAAGCTTCAGATAAATTTCCTGTTGCAGGTTATGTAGTATCACAGGGTAAAAAAGCAGGAGCTTTTTTGTTAAAAAACAAAGAGGTAGCAGTAAGTTTTAGTACGAGTGTACTATTGTCTCAGGAAAGTGCGGAAGAATATTTGAACTCTTTGAATATTCCATATACTATTGAATATGAATTTACATCTGACCGGGATGCGGGACAGCTCATATCTTGTAAGATAGATTATGGAAAATGGATGAACTATCTGGAACAAGACAAAAAGGTTGTGTTTAATGGTGAACCTGAAAATAATGGGGTTATACTTACTGTAAGCATGGGACCAAGGGTAATGCAGGATGTGATTGGAAAAACGGTAGATGAGGCTGATAATATTTTGTCAAAATATGGTGTAAATATTACAACAACGGAAGTGTTTAATTCTGAGGTGGAGGCTGGCAGGATTGTGAGCCAAAGTGTTGCTGCCGGGGAACTGCTTGAGGAAGGTCAGCAAATTAGTATAGAGGTCAGCAAGGGCGTTGAAAAATTTTTTGTTCCGGCAGTTTTAAATTTATCGGAAACTGAAGCAGTCCAAGCACTGGTGGAGGCTGGCTTTAAAAAGAAAAATATTACTGTTACAAAAGAATATAATGATACAGTTTCAGAAGGTATCGTTATTGCTCAAGAGATTAGTGAAGGAACTCAGGTTGAAAAAGGGAGTAAAATAAAAATAACAGTTAGTCAAGGTCCTAAACCTGTTAATAATTCTCAACCCAAGACATCTTCAGGGGGTGGGAATAAAACAAAAACCCAGGATGATTCCGGCTGGAATTGGGAATTTATCGATTGATTTTTATAGTTTTTCAAAAGGAGGGATTTCGGTGAAAATAGAGGCAAGCATTGTTTCTGATATAGGGCTCTGTCGGCAGAATAATGAAGATAATTTTTATATGAATGGTTTTTATCGTGATAAAGTAGAAATTAATCATATACAGCACGAAACAATATATGATCAAAAAGATTTTTTGTGCGCAGTGTTTGATGGAATGGGTGGGGAGAAAAATGGTGAAATAGCTTCCTTAAATGCCGCAGAGATTTTAAAAAAATATCAGAGGGCAAAGTTTCGACAGATAAGTGATCAATATATTATGGAGGCAAATAAAAAAGTTTGTGAAATAATGAAAGAACTGAATATTGGAAGAATGGGGAGTACTCTTGCCGTAGCAAAAATCCATAAAAATCAAATGAGTATATGTAATGTTGGTGATAGCCCCATTTACTTGTTTCGTGATAGCGTTTTAGAACAGTTGTCAGTTAATCATAATGAGGCGCAGAGCTTATTTGATATGGGGATGATGACGAGAGAGGAATTAAAAACAAGTAAAAGAAAACATAGACTGACACAGCATTTGGGAATTTTTGAAGACGAGATGATAATAGAACCCTATATACAGGAAAATATTCAACTTTTAAATAATGATTTTATTTTGTTATGTAGTGATGGATTGACGGATATGGTAGAAGATGAAGAAATACAATATATTTTGCAAGAAAAAACGGATGTGCAAAAAAAGGCTGCTGTTTTAGTTGATACGGCTTTGGAAAATGGTGGCAGGGACAATGTTACTGTTGTTTTATTACATATAGTGTGATGCAATTCAATAAGGATAGTAATTATGTTGTAATATATAAAAATTACAAAATGTTTGATAATTGTTACATTTTTCATTTCTCTTTTTAAATCCATGTATGATGTATATATCAGGAGACATCATACATGGATTTTTGCTTGTATAAGCATAGTAAAGGAGGATGCAATATGAAGATTAAAAGAATTTTAACGTACCTATTGACAATGGCGCTTGTTATGAGCCTGTTGCCCGCTGATATGGTTAAGGCAGGCAGCAAGAAATCAATAACTATGACGGTAGGTGAAACCAAACAGTTGAAATTAACCAATATTCCCAAGGGAAAAACGGTGAAATGGAGCAGCAATAATAAGAAGGTTGCTCAAGTTACACAGAAGGGAAAAGTAAAGGCAAAAAAAGCAGGAAAAGCAAAGATTACAGCAAAGCTTGGAAAGAAAAAGTATATTTGTATTGTCAAAGTTAAGGAGGAAAAGAAAAAGGAAAACATTCCTGAGACAACAACCGAACAAGTGCCGGAGAGCGAAATCATAGTGGAAGAAGATACAACGACCGAAACGGATACGGCAGCGGAAGAGGCGTTTGAACAGACAACCACGGATGAAAATACGGAGACGGAGCCTGTTGAAACCAAAGAGAATTTAACGGAAACAACAGAAGAGGCAGCGGATAAAGTGACAACAGAAGAAATAACAACGGAGGCGGAAGTGACAACAGAAGAAATGACAACGGAAGATACTGCCACAGAGAAAACAACAACAGATGAACCGCTTCCGGAGAAACCTGTGGAGGCTCCGATTCCCTCTATCGTTTATCAGGCTCATGTTGAAGATATCGGCTGGATGGCTGCTGTAAAGGATGGCGCTACAGCAGGAACAACCGGTCAGACAAAGCGTTTAGAAGGACTTAAGATTGTGTTGAAGGATGATAAGGGAAACAGCATGATTAAGTACCGTGCGCATGTTCAGGGCGATGGCTGGCAGGCATGGAGAACATCGGGACAGGAGGCTGGAACAACTCATCAGGAAAAGCGGATGGAGGGAATTCAAATTCAGCTTACCGGAGCCTATGCTGCAAAATATGACATCTATTACCGGGTTCATGTGGCTGAATATGGCTGGCTGGGCTGGGCAAAGAACGGCGAAATGGCTGGTTCCCAGGGAATTGCATTGCAAATGGAGGCCATTGAAATGAAGCTGGTTAAGAAAAATCAGTCATTTGCAGTAGGGGGAAGCCCAATCGTTGCAACTCCGGACATTACATATCAGGTACATTGCGCAGACATTGGCTGGATGAGCGAGGTAGACAACAGAAAAATAGCAGGAACAACCGGTCAGGAAAGACAATTAGAGGGGATAAAAATTAACCTGCTGAATACAGATGGGAAAAATGGAATACAGTACCGCGCCCACGTCG
Organism: uncultured Lachnospiraceae bacterium; assembly: GCA_947629565.1. Lineage (GTDB taxonomy): Bacteria > Bacillota > Clostridia > Lachnospirales > Lachnospiraceae > CAG-590. The sequence continues at coordinate 41,188 of CANREG010000007.1, read as the reverse complement.
GAGAAGTGGGCTGGCAGGGTTGGAAGACCAGCGGTCAGCTTGCCGGTACGACAGGTCAGGCAAAGAGAATGGAAGCAATTGAAATTAAGCTGGCAGGGGATGTTGCAAACCGGTTTGATATTTACTATAGAGTCCATGTTGAGGATATTGGCTGGCTGGGCTGGGCAAAGAATGGAGAAACTGCCGGTACGACAGGAGGCGCACGACGGGCAGAAGCAATACAGATTCAATTGGTAGTAAAGGATGCTCCTGTTGACCGGGAAGGAGCGGCATATAAAAAATTAAATCAGACAGGTTATAATGCAAGCGCAGCATTGCAGTACGCTGCCAGTCATTGGAATGACGGGCAGGGATTATGCGCCGAATTTGTATCAAAATGTGTTCAGGCCGGTGGACTGCCAATAAAAACTGAGCTAATTACAACAAACTGCTATAACGCAGTGTCAAATTATACCGGCGTACAGGGACAGGATTTAAAATTGGATGCCAACGGGTATGCGACAAAAAGCTTAGATGGTAATATTTTATCAGCCGGAGATGTGGTAATTCAATGGTGCTATACCCATACATACAGGCCGCACATACTAATATGCGGAGGTTATGACAGCAATGGATATGCAACATTTTATGCCCATAACAGCGCTAAGAATAATGAAAGATATCGATTTAATGTAACTTATTCATCACAGGCCCCCTGCACTAGAAATTGCAATATCGGTGCAAAGGTGTTGCATATTAGTAACTGAAAAACAATGCGCTGAGGCGTTATGTAGAGAACCTGTTTAAGAAAAGGAGGATGCAATATGAAGAGCAAAAGAATTTTAATATACTTATTAACAACGGCTCTTATTATGAGTCTGCTGCCTGTGCCTGCTGGTATAGCTAAGGCAGGCAGTGCAGGTTATAATGCAAGCGCAGCATTGCAGTACGCTGCCAGTCATTGGAATGACGGGCAGGGATTATGCGCCGAATTTGTATCAAAATGTGTTCAGGCCGGTGGACTGCCAATAAAAACTGAGCTAATTACAACAAACTGCTATAATGCAGTGTCAAATTATACCGGCGTACAGGGACAGGATTTAAAATTGGATGCCAACGGGTATGCGACAAAAAGTTTAGATGGTAATATTTTATCAGCTGGAGATGTGGTAATTCAATGGTGCTATACCCATACATACAGGCCGCACATACTAATATGCGGAGGTTATGACAGCAGCGGATATGCAACATTTTATGCCCATAACAGCGCTAAGAATAATGAAAGATATCGATTTAATGTAACTTATTCATCACAGGCGCCCTGCACTAGAAGTTGCAATATCGGTGCAAAGGTATTACATATAAGTGATGGAGGCACGGTTGTTTCAGATACCTCTAATCCCGGTTCTCCATATCCAATTCCAACGGGAATTTTAAGAAGCGGAAGCAGAGGAGATTCTGTAAAATGGGTACAAAAATTTGCCAATGATGTCATGGGGGCCGGAATTTCAGTAGACGGTATATATGGCAACCAAACGATTAATGCCGTCAGGAATTTTCAACAGCAAAACGGTCTTAGTGTAGATGGAATTGTGGGGACGCAGACAACTGCCAAAATGTTTGCAGTGTGGCGGGATAAGGTTACTCCAAAACCATTGGATTTAGGAAATGAGTTTACAGGATTGATTCTTCGTAAGGATATCTGGAAAACCATAAAAAATACCGGCGATAATGTGGTGTTATGGGATGAAAAACCGACTGCAGATTATTACTGGTTATTTAAAAAACAAAGTGATGGAACTTATATCATACAATCTTTGTATGATGGAACCGTATTAGATGTATGTGGCGCATATACCGCAAGCGGAACGAATGTATTTACATTTGATGCAAATGGCGGAGATAATCAAAAATGGTATATTTACGCTTCCGGCAACGCTTATCGGTTTGTTCCAAAGCATGCGCAGGGCTTGTCCTTAGATGTGTATAATGCGGATACCGGCAATGGAACCAATATACACGCCTATACTTCTAATGATACGGTGGCGCAAAGATTTGACATTTATAAGGTAGCTTATAACAAATTAACCGGTATTAGCATTAACAGCAATTATCAAAAGAAAATGTATGTTGGTTCTAAGCAGACATTAAAATATAATTTGTTGCCGGCGAATGCAATCAGCAACATGGTAACATGGTCCACCAGCAATTCAGCAGTGGCGTCAGTAGATCAAAGTGGTGTTGTTACAGCTAAAAAGGCAGGAACGGTAACTATTCAGTGTACCAGTACATTTGATAAGTCTATTTCCGGTTCCGTAAAACTTGTAGTGGAGAACATACCTACAACCGAACCAACCACTCAGAAACCAACAACTACAGAATCAAAGGTAGAAACAACGACAGAAGTGACAACAGAAGTGACAACGGAAGTGGTTACAGAGGAGCCTAAGGAAGAGGAAACGACAGAAGTGACAACGGAAGTGGTTACAGAGGAGCCTGAGGAAGAGGAAACGACAGAAGTGACAACGGAGGCGCTTACAGAGGAGTCTGAGGAAGAGGAAACGACAGAAGTGACAACGGAGGTGGTTACAGAGGAGTCCAAGCCGGATGCAGCAGAGGATGAATCGGAAGATACAGATGATTGGGTATATTTGGATGATGAATTATTACCTGAAGATGTAGGGACGGTATTATATGATCGTAAAAATCATTGCAATGTCCGCGTAACTAGTGACGACAGAAACTATCCTGAGGTTGAATATGTAAATTCAACCAGGAAAAATGTCAAAAATGTAACAATTCCGGAGCAAGTGATAATAGATGAGATTACCTATGTTGTTACAGGCATTTCAAGTAATGCATTTAAAGGTAATAAAAAACTAAAATCCGTTACAATCTCTAAAAACATTAAGAAAATTGGTAAAAATGCATTTCGAAATTGTAAGAAATTAAAGAAAATTACAATAAAGACATTAAAGCTAACTAAAATTGAAAGCAATGCATTTAAAAATATCAGTAAAAAAGTAAGGATTATAGTTCCCAAAGCCAAAAAATCTGCTTACAAAAATTTGATAAAAAAGGCAGAATTGGGTAAATAAAATCATCTCTTAAGAAAGGGGCTGCGCATAAATGTGTGCAGCCTCTTTAATGTTACGGCAGCAAAGTATGCATTGTCTCTCAGATTATTTTGGATAGTTTCACAAACTCCGCTTTCCTCTCTCTGAATACCGTATAATACCGGAAGCCCAGAGAGACCAGCAGTTCCTCCGCCTGCTCAAATCCTGCGCCGATATTTCCGCATTGGTGGGCGTCGCTTCCCACAGTGATGATCTCACCGCCTAACGCCCGATACATCTTTAACGCCTCAATATGGGGGTGGGGAAAGCCGATTTTGGTTATGCCGGAGGTGTTGATTTCAATGCCTTTTCCCCGTTCAATCAGCCGTCTCAGCAATACCTCAAAAATGTCCCGGTAATCCTCAAAATGATATACAAATTGCGGATCAGGACAGTACCGGACCGCATAATCCAAGTGTCCATACACATCAAAACTGTCCGTTTTCAGCACATTTTCTGCCTCTGAAGCAAAGTATTCCCGGTAGGCCTCCACATTTGTTTTTCCGGCATAATATTCCGGATAATAGAGGTCGCCGTTATGCAGGGAGGTAAGGTGGGAGGAGGCGATGACAAAATCAAAGGGATACTGTTCGTTAAGGGCAGCAAGCTTTGGCGCAGTTTCCGGGCAGATACCCTGTTCTACGCCCAGCCGGACGTCAATCCGGCCGCAGTACTTATCCTTTAAATTAAGGATTGCAGGGACATAAGTCTCAAAATCCAGTTGGAAATCCATGTCGGGTGAGGCGGGATGAACCGGAAAATCTATGTCGTGGTGATCCGTAAAATAGATGGAAGAATAGCCCTTTTGAATGGCAGTCAGGATAATGTTTTCCGGAAGTTCGGAAGAATCCGATGAAAAATGAGAATGAACATGCATATCTGTGGCTATCATATATTAAGATACCTTCTTTCTACAGGAATTACACGGTAAATCGTTTCTTTATGACATCATAACACAAGATTTTGCCTGCGTCTACGGATTTAGCCTTTTCCATAAATTGGGAGAGGAAAAGAATTGGTAAAATTCGGAACAAAAACGTATTTACTACTTGAAATTTTTTTCCAAAAAAGGTATTATATGGACATGGGTCAATGAAGAGCATCTTGACCACTATTAATAATTCAAAGCTTTAGGAGGATTTATTCATGGCAGTAAAAGTTGCAATCAATGGATTTGGACGTATCGGACGTCTGGCATTCAGACAAATGTTTGGAGCAGAGGGTTATGAGGTTGTTGCAATCAACGATCTGACAAGCCCTAAGATGTTAGCACATTTATTAAAGTATGATTCTTCACAGGGTAAGTATGAGAAGGCTGACAAGGTAACAGCCGGTGAGGATTCTATCACAGTTGACGGCAAAGAGATTAAGATTTATGCATTCCCGGATGCTAACAACTGCCCTTGGGGTGAGTTAAATGTGGACGTCGTATTAGAGTGCTCCGGTTTCTATTGTAGCAAGGACAAGGCACAGGCTCATATCAATGCCGGTGCCCGTAAGGTAGTTATCTCTGCTCCGGCAGGTAACGATCTTCCTACAATCGTTTACAATACAAACCATCAGACATTGAAGGCTTCTGATACCATCATTTCCGCAGCTTCTTGTACAACCAACTGTCTGGCACCTATGGCTGATGCGCTGAACAAATATGCGCCGGTTCAGTCTGGTATCATGGTAACAATCCATGCTTACACCGGTGACCAGATGACGCTTGACGGACCGCAGAGAAAGGGTGACTTAAGAAGATCCCGTGCAGCAGCAGTGAATATCGTTCCAAACTCTACCGGAGCTGCTAAGGCAATCGGCCTTGTTATTCCTGAGTTGAATGGCAAGTTAATCGGTTCTGCACAGCGTGTTCCTACCCCGACAGGTTCTACTACAATCTTAACAGCAGTTGTTAAGAAGGCAGATGTAACGGTTGACGGTATTAACGCAGCAATGAAGGCAGCAGCTAACGAGTCCTTCGGTTACAATGAGGACGAGATCGTATCTTCTGATATCGTTGGTATGAGATATGGTTCCTTATTTGACGCTACACAGACTATGGTTTCTAAGATTTCTGATGATCTGTATGAGGTTCAGGTTGTATCTTGGTATGACAACGAGAACTCATACACAAGCCAGATGGTTCGTACAATTAAGTACTTCTCAGAGTTAGCATAATTTAACGGCATCAATAAGTAGAATTATTAAGACCTATAAGGTCCGGTCTATATGGACCGGACCTTTTTGGTAATTGTGAAACCGATGTGTACCGTAGATGCTGTTAATTGTGTATAACGCATAAAAGGCGCAGGGGCTTCACCATTATCTAAAATATTTAATCATGAAAGGAGCATAGATATGCTTAACAAGAAATCAGTAGATGATATTAATGTAAAAGGAAAAAAGGTATTGGTTCGCTGTGACTTTAATGTTCCTTTGGACGCAGATTTAAAGATTACTGACGAGAACCGTCTGGTGGCAGCGCTTCCGACCATTAAGAAATTAATTGCAGACGGCGGCAAGGTAATTCTTTGTTCTCATTTAGGCAAGCCGAAGGGAGAGCCAAAGCCGGAGTTGTCTTTGGCGCCGGTTGCCAAAAGACTGACTGAGCTTTTAGGCCAGGAAGTAAAATTTGCAGCAGATCCGGAGGTTGTAGGACCGAATGCAAAGGCTGCTGTTGAGGCAATGAAGGACGGAGAGGTAATTCTTTTAGAGAACACCCGTTACCGCGCAGAGGAGACCAAGAACGGAGAGGAATTCTCCAAGGAGCTGGCTTCTCTTTGTGATGTATATGTCAATGATGCATTTGGTACAGCCCACAGAGCGCACTGCTCCAATGTCGGCGTAACCAAGTTTGTGGATACCGCAGTCGTTGGCTACTTAATGCAGAAGGAGATTGACTTCTTAGGCAATGCAGTGAATAATCCGGAAAGACCTTTCGTTGCAATTCTTGGCGGAGCAAAGGTTTCTTCTAAGATTTCCGTAATCGAGAACCTGCTTGACAAGGTAGATACATTGATTATCGGCGGCGGTATGGCTTATACCTTTATGGCAGCCCATGGCGAAGAAGTTGGTAAGTCTCTGTTAGAGGAGGATTACAAAGAGTATGCGCTGAAGATGGAGGAGAAGGCTAAGGCAAAGGGCGTTAAGTTATTGATTCCGGAAGATACCGTGATTGCAGATGATTTCTCTAACGATGCAAACCGCAAGGTGGTAGGCCGCGGTGAGATTCCTGCTGACTGGGAAGGCTTGGATATCGGACCGAAGACGGCTGAGATCTTTGCCAATGCAGTGAAGGATGCCAAGACCGTTGTATGGAACGGACCGATGGGATGCTTTGAGATGCCTAACTTTGCGGATGGTACGATTGCCGTAGCTAAGGCTTTGGCAGAGACCGACGCAACTACTATTATCGGTGGCGGTGATTCCGCAGCAGCCGTTAATATTTTAGGCTTTGGCGATAAGATGACTCATATTTCAACCGGTGGCGGCGCTTCTCTTGAATTCTTAGAGGGCAAGGAGCTTCCGGGCGTAGCAGCCGCTAATGACAAATAATATCGGCTGGTTAGATTTCGACGGAAATATATAATAAGGAGAATAGTTAGACATGGCGAGAAAGAAAATAATTGCAGGCAACTGGAAAATGAACAAGACGCCGAGCGAGGCAGTTGCATTGATTAACGAGTTAAAGCCATTGGTAGCCAATGACGAGGTAGATGTGGTATTCTGTGTACCGGCTATCGATATCCCGGCGGCAATCGAGGCGGTTAAGGGCTCCAACATTGAGATTGGCGCAGAGAATATGTATTTTGAGGAGAGCGGCGCATATACAGGCGAAGTTGCGCCGAATATGCTGACAGACTTAGGAGTTAAGTATGTGATTATCGGACACTCAGAGAGAAGAGAGTATTTCGCTGAGACAGACGAGACAGTCAATAAGAAAGTGTTAAAGGCTTTCGAGCATGGCATTACTCCGATTATCTGCTGCGGTGAGTCCCTCACCCAGAGAGAACAGGGGATTACGATTGACTGGATTCGCCAGCAGATTAAGATTGCTTTCTTAAATGTAACTGCGGATCAGGCAAAGAAGGCGGTTATCGCTTATGAGCCGATCTGGGCCATTGGAACCGGTAAGACGGCAACCTCCGATCAGGCAGAGGAGGTATGCGCGGCAATCCGTCAGGTAATCGGCGAGATATACGACGGGGCAACGGCAGAGGCAATCCGCATCCAGTATGGCGGCTCTATGAATGCAGGCAATGCAGCAGAGCTTCTGGCTAAGCCGGATATTGACGGCGGTCTGGTTGGCGGCGCTTCCTTAAAGCCGGACTTCGGACAGATTGTAAATTACAACAAGTAGGTTTTCTTGACGGAGATAGCATAATAATTTATAATAACAGGCAGGTAGGCAGAGCGCTGACCTGCCTGTTTTATATGTATGCAGGATGGCGTTATACATTTAGGAGGAGATGAAAAGATGCTTAGACACAAAAGATTAATCTTAGGAAGTGTAATATTGTTTATCGGAATTATGCTAACCGGGCAGTCTGCTTTAGCGGGGGCAGCCATGACGGTTACGGGTTCCTGTAAAACAGCCAATCAGGCTACTTTGGAGGTGATGATTACCCCGGGGTATAAGGTAGACTGGATCGAGATTTACCGCGCGAATCAGGCGGATGGTGAATATCAGTTAATTGCAACAGATGACATTTATGTATGGGAGGATCCGGAGGAATGGATGTGGGACGGTTATGAGGAACCGGATTACACTTACACGGATCCGACACCTCTCCCTCCTTATCAGAATTATTATTACCGGGTAATGGTTTACCAGACGCAGGAGTCAGAAGAATATGATGAAGCGGTTGTTCCCAAAACTCTGGTAGATTCCGTGGATGTGACGGTTTATATAACGGGTGCGGGCCCTTTGATTCAGTCCGGCGTAAGAAGCGGCAAGAACAATGCCAAGCTTAGCTGGACGCAGGTGCCGGATGCAGATGGATATATGATATACTGTTTGACGGATATGGACGACAAGGGAAATATGATATATCCGGATACGGACGACGAAAGCAAATATACTTTAGTTAAGCAGATTGACAGTAACGCCGTCTTAAGCGCCACCTTTAAGAAACTGACCAACAGCGTTACCTATACCTACAGGATATATGCATTCAAATATATTGACGGCGTTCCGGTAAAAAGCGTTTCGTCTCCGGTGAAGAGTATTCCCATGGATTATTACGCATATGCCAGTGAACCCTATGAGCAAAAGGTAAAGCGCGCCTTTGGTTCAGAAAAAAAGATGAAAAAGAATTTTGCCAAAGAATCAAAGGCAAGAAAGCAGATGAAAACCATTAAGATTAAGGTCTGGGATTTTAAGAACGGCAAAAACGGAAAGAAGATTACAAAGACAAAATATCTGACGGTTAATAAGCGGTTAGCGCCTACAATTCAGCAGATTTTTAAGGAGATCTATAACAGCAAAGAAAAGCAGGTAATCCATGATATCGGCTGTTACAGTTACCGCACGGGAGAGCATATGTATGGACTGGCTATTGATGTTAATCCGAATGAAAACTATATGATTGACGGTAAGAAGATATTATCCGGCCGTTTCTGGAAACCTAAGAAAAATAAGTACTCTATTCCCAATGACAGCGAATTTGTAAGAATTATGAACCGCTATGGATTTTTGAGAGGGGACTGGGGAGACCGCAAGGATTATATGCATTTTTCTTATTTCGGAACCTGATGTTTTTTACTTGTCTTATTGCAATAAAACAGTTATAATGTTTAGCACATATGTAAATTATGAAGAAAGAGGTATCAAGATGTACAAGATTGTTAGTAAAGAGACACTCAACAGTGCGGTGGAGCTGATGGAGATTGAGGCCCCGTTTGTAGCAGCGAAATGTGAGGCCGGGCAGTTTATTATTGTCCGGGTAGATGAAGATGGTGAGAGAATACCTCTTACGATTGCAGACTATGACCGGGAGAAGAATACGGTTACGATTATTTATCAGATTGTGGGATATTCTACCGAGAAGCTCGCAAAGAAGAAGGCGGGAGAATATGTGGAGGATTTTGTAGGCCCTCTCGGCCAGCCGGCGCTGCTTCATAAGTGCGGACATGTAATCGGCGTTGCCGGAGGCGTTGGCTCTGCTCCCCTTTATCCCCAGCTTCGCAAGCTTCATGATATGGGCGTAAAAGTGGATGTGATTATCGGCGGACGGTCACAGGAGTTTGTTATTTTGAAGGACAAATTTGAGAAGTTCTGCGACAATGTATATATAGCGACAGATGACGGAAGCATGGGGACCAAAGGATTTGTTACAACCGTGCTGCAGGAGCTCATTGACAAGGGAGAGAAATTTGACGAGGTTATTGCTATCGGACCTCTTATCATGATGAAGAATGTGGTCAATGTGACGAAGCCTCTTGATATTCCAACCTTTGTATCCCTCAATCCCATTATGATTGACGGTACCGGAATGTGCGGTGGCTGCAGGGTAACCGTAGGCGGAGAGACGAAGTTCGCCTGTGTGGACGGACCGGATTTTGACGGATTTTTAGTAGATTTTGACGAGTGCATGAAGCGGCAGGGTATGTTTAAAGAGGAAGAGCATACCTGTAAATTGGAAGGGTAAAGGAGAGATACAATGGATAGAAATATGAGTATGACAAAGGTGGCTATGCCGGAGCAGGAGCCTGATGTTAGAAATAAGAATTTTTCCGAGGTGGCTCTCGGTTACACAAAGGAAATGGCAATGGAGGAGGCGGCAAGATGCTTAAATTGTAAGCATAAGCCCTGTATGGACGGATGTCCGGTTAATGTGCCGATTCCCGGATTTATTGAGAAGGTGGCGGCAGGAGATTTCGAGGCTGCCTATGAGATTATTACCAGTGAAAATGCCCTTCCGGCAATCTGCGGGCGGGTGTGTCCCCAGGAGAACCAATGTGAGGGAAAATGCGTCAGGGGAATCAAGGGTGAGCCTGTTGCCATTGGCCGCTTAGAGCGTTTTGTGGCAGATTATCATATGGCCAATGCGGCAGCTTCTTCTGTGGATATTAAGAAGAACGGTAAGAAGGTGGCAGTGGTCGGTTCCGGTCCTGCCGGCATTACCTGTGCAGGAGAACTGATTAAGAAGGGATACGAGGTAACGGTGTTCGAGGCGTTACATAAGGCCGGCGGCGTGTTAAGCTACGGTATTCCGGAGTTCCGTTTGCCAAAGGATTTAGTGGCAAGGGAGATTGAGACAGTAGAGAAGTTGGGAGTAAAGATTGAGACCAATGTAATTATCGGACGTTCCGTAACCATTGATGAATTGATGGAGCAGGGGTATGAGGCTGTATTTGTGGGTTCCGGAGCAGGACTTCCCCGATTCTTAAATATTCCGGGCGAGAATCTGTTAGGCGTATATTCTGCCAATGAATTTTTAACCCGGGTGAACCTGATGAAAGCGTACAAATTCCCGGAGGCACCGACGCCTATTAAGGTAGGGAAACGGGTTGCCGTTGTAGGCGCCGGTAATGTGGCTATGGATGCGGCAAGAACCGCAAAGCGTCTTGGCGCCGAAGAGGTGTATATCGTATACCGTCGTTCCGAGGAGGAGCTTCCCGCCAGAGCAGAGGAAGTGCATCATGCCAAGGAAGAGGGCATTATCTTTAAGCTGTTGAATAATCCCTGCGCAATTCATGGAAAAGACGGCTGGGTAACCGGTATGGAGGTCATTAAGCAGGAGTTAGGCGAGCCGGATGAATCTGGCAGGCGTTCCCCGAAACCGGTGGAGGGCTCTAACTATATTATTGATGTGGATACCGTTGTCATTGCCATTGGACAGAGTCCAAACCCCTTAATCCGTCAGACCACGCCGGGACTTGACACCCAGAAATGGGGCGGAATCATTGTGGATGAAGAGACGATGAAGACCAGCAAGGATGGCGTATATGCCGGAGGAGATACTGTAACCGGCGCAGCTACGGTTATTCTTGCCATGGGCGCCGGTAAGAAAGCGGCGAAAGCCATTGACGAATATCTGAGCAGATAAAGAGCTGAAAGACCCGGTAGCGCAGGCTATCGGGTTCTCTTATGGAGATAGGGAGGTAAAGGATGATAAAAGACAGTTATATTGAACAGGCAATCAAGGCGAAGCCGGGACGGGAGTATTATATCAAGATTATGATTCCCCTTTTTGTGGCTATTATCGGCGCAATTTCCGTTATGTTTATCGGGGTGCTGGGAATCTTAATTTTTGTAATCGGTATCTGCCTGTTTATGAACCTTTCCGCCAAACGGCAGTTGGAGTATGAATATACCCTGACCAACGGAAGCGTTGACATTGCGGCCATATATAACGCCAGCAAGCGGAAGGAACTGATGAACTTTGAGCTTGAGCAGGTGACTATGATTGTGCCGAAGGATTCAAAGCGGATAGAGACAGAGCAATTTGCAAAAAAACGGGATTATACTTCAAGGCGGGGAAAGGGACAGGTCATCTCCATGGTGGTGGAATATAATGGCAGCCGGGAGTTGGTTTCCATTGAGCCGGATGAGAGAACCTTAGAGCATATCCGGAATTATGCCCGGAATAAGATGTATGATTTGTGAGAAAAAAGACAAAGCTAACACTTGACAGAATGGCAGGATGGAACAGACCATGAAGGATAATATCATATTAATCGGCATGCCGGGCTGCGGTAAGAGCACCGCCGGCGTGGTGCTGGCAAAAGCACTGGGGTATCGGTTTGTGGACTCGGATCTGGTGATTCAGGAAAGAACCGGGCTGCTGCTTTGCGAGCTGATTGAAGAAAAGGGAATTGAGGAATTTAACCGCATTGAAAATGAGATTAACGCCTCCTTAGATTACCACAGAGCCGTGATTGCCACTGGCGGCAGCGTAATCTATGGCAGGGAGGCTATGGCGCATTTACAGTCCATAGGGACGGTGGTATATCTAAAGCTTTCCTATGAGACATTATGCGAGCGGATTGGAGATTTGACCGAGAGGGGCGTTTCCATTCACAAGGGACAGACCTTCCGGCAGTTATATGAGGAACGGCTCCCCTTGTATGAGCAGTATGCGGAGCTGGTTGTGGAGGCGGAGCATTTAAGCATACGGGAACTGGTACATTTGCTTAAGCAGGCTCTTTCCCGGTAAATGGAAAATTTTTGCATACATTTCTTGCAAAATCCATTGAATATGGTAAACTGTTTTTAGAACGAAGGGGGCAGCCCTTTTAATACATGAAAAGGAGACAAGTTATGAGTAGGAAACCGGTTGTTTTAATGGTACTTGACGGATATGGATTAAATGACAGGCAGGAGGGCAACGCTATCGCCATGGCCAATACGCCTGTGATGGATAAGCTGATGAAGGAATGTCCTTTTGTGAAGGGCAATGCCTCCGGAATGGCAGTGGGCCTGCCGGACGGACAGATGGGCAATTCCGAGGTGGGACATATGAATATCGGCGCGGGCCGGATTATTTATCAGGACCTTACCTCGATTACCAAGGCGATTGAAGATGGAGATTTCTTTGAAAACGAGGCCATGTTAGAGGCGATTGATAACTGTAAGAAAAATAATTCGGACCTGCATTTGTGGGGGTTGTTATCAGACGGCGGCGTACACAGCCACAACACCCATGTATACGGGATATTGGAGCTTTGTAAGAGGGAAGGCTTTGACCGGGTATATGTACACCCGTTCTTAGACGGCAGGGATACCCCTCCGGCTTCCGGCAAGGATTATGTGGCGGAGTTAGTTGACAAGATGAAGGAAATCGGAGTTGGCAAGGTGGCCTCTCTGTCCGGGCGCTATTATGCAATGGATCGGGATAATCGTTGGGACCGGGTGGAGAAGGCATATGCTTCCCTGGTATACGGAGAAGGAGAGACCGCAGAGGATCCGGTGCAGGCTATGGCGGATTCCTATGCCAAGGATGTGACGGATGAGTTTGTACTGCCTACCGTCATTACGGAAAACGGCAAGCCGGTTTCTTTGGTGAAGCCCAATGATTCCGTTATTTTCTATAACTTCCGTCCGGACCGGGCAAGAGAGCTGACAAGAGCTTTCTGTGATGATGACTTTACCGGTTTTGAGAGAAGGAATGGGCGCATGCCGCTGACCTATGTATGCTTTAAGGATTATGATGAGAGTATCCCCAATAAATTGGTGGCATTTAAGAAGCAGACCATTGAGAATACCTTTGGCGAATATCTGGCAAAGATGGGGAAGAAGCAGTTACGGCTGGCAGAGACGGAGAAATATGCCCATGTGACCTTCTTCTTTAACGGCGGCGTGGAAGAGCCTAATCAGGATGAGGATAGGACTTTGGTGAAATCCCCGGCAGTTGCCACCTATGATTTACAGCCGGAGATGAGCGCTCCTGAGGTTGGAGAGAAATTAGATGCGGCGATTACTTCCGGACAGTATGATGTGATTATTATTAATTTTGCCAATCCGGATATGGTTGGACATACCGGTGTCATCGAAGCGGCTGTTAAGGCGGTAGAGCGGATTGACGCCTGCGTAGGCTCCGCAGTGGAGGCCGTAAAGAAGGTGGGCGGCGTACTGTTTATCTGCGCCGACCACGGCAATGCGGAGAAGATGATTGACTATGAGACCGGTGAGCCCCATACGGCGCACACCACCAATCCGGTTCCCTTTATTCTGGTGAACTATGGCGATGTGAAACTGCGGGAAGGCGGCTGTCTTGCAGATATAGCGCCTACCTTGTTGGAGATTATGGAGCTTCCCCAGCCGCCGGAGATGACCGGAAAGAGTCTGTTGGTGAAGTAATCCGGCATATGTTATAATGAATCAGGATATATGGAGAATATCAGGCAGATTGGAAAAAAGTCTGTCTGATATTTTTTTTGTATCAATAAAAACTGCCTGCCGGAGACGGTGCTTCTGCATAAAACACAGAAAAGTGGTAATACTTGCTATAAAAGTAATTTGATAGGAAGGGATCATTTTCATGAGGGAATATGAGATTTTGGATGTACAGGCTGTGGAGATACTGGATTCCAGAGGTACTCCTACCCTGGAGGTGACGGTTACTTTAAAAGAAGGAATTACCGGCAGTGCGGCGGTTCCCAGCGGCGCGTCCACCGGACAATATGAGGCCCATGAACTGCGGGACGGGGATAAGCGGCATATGGGAAAAGGCGTGGAGCAGGCGGTTACCAATGTAAATACCAGAATTGCAGATAAGATTATCGGTATGAATGTGTTAGAGCAGGTAAAAATTGACCGGCTGTTGATTCAGGCTGACGGGACGGACAATAAGCGGAAATACGGGGCCAATGCTATTTTAGGGGTATCCCTTGCCTGTGCCTGCGCTGCGGCCAACGCTTTGGGGATTCCGCTTTACCGGTATCTTGGTGGGGCCGGCGCTAAGGTGCTGCCGGTACCGATGATGAACATATTAAACGGTGGAAAGCATGCGGACAATACGGTAGACCTTCAGGAATTTATGATTGCCCCGGTAGGCGCCGACACCTTTGGCCGGGCCATGGAAATGGCCTGTGAAGTCTATCATAATCTAAAGCAGGTGTTAAAGGCAAAGGGCCTGTCCACCGGAGTGGGAGATGAAGGGGGATTTGCACCCAATCTTGCCAATACCTCGGAGGTGTTAGATTTAATCATAGAAGCGATAGACAAGGCGGGGTATCAGCCGGGAAGCGACATCAAGATTGCGTTAGATGCGGCGGCGTCGGAGCTGTATGATGAAAATTCGGACCTCTATTATTTTCCGGGAGAAAGTAAGATGACAGGAAAGGATATTTACCGGAACGCCGAGGAAATGGTGCAGTATTATGAGGATTTAGTGCAGCGTTATCCGATTTTCTCCATTGAGGACGGATTGCATGACAATGATATGAAGGGGTGGAAGCTGCTGACGTATCGTTTAGGGGAAAAGATACAGCTTGTGGGAGACGATTTGTTTGTCACCAATACGGCCCGTCTGTCCGAGGGCATACGGGAGCACATCGCCAATGCCGTTTTAATTAAATATAACCAGATTGGAACTTTAACCGAGACCTTAGACGCGATTGAAATGGCAAAAAATGCAGGCTATAAAACGATTATCAGCCACCGCTCCGGGGAGACGGAGGACACCTTTATTGCAGATTTAGCGGTTGCCGTGGGTTCCGGGCAGATTAAAACCGGCGCCCCCTGCCGAAGCGACAGAACCGCCAAATATAACCGGCTGCTTAAGATTGAAAAGGAGATTGGGAAGGTTTCGGAATACGCCTTTCGGTAAGGAAGCTTATCAGGTTCCGCCCTGTGCTTTGCGATAGCGCAGAGAAGGCAACTCAGAAATATTGCCAATTTCTTGAAATTTTGCTTGTCTTTCTGAAAACACTATGTTACAATATTCGTCAGTGAGTTTTTTTGAATAGGAGGTGTTTCGATGAAGACAGCACTTACAATCATATTTTTATTGCTCTGCGTATTGATTATTGTTCTGGTATTGATGCAGGAAGCAAAAGATGACGGTTTGGGAAGCCTGACAGGAAGCGGATCCGGTGCGGAGACCTACTGGAGTAAGAATAAAGGACATTCAAGAGAAGGGATGCTGATATTGATTACGACCATTTGTGTGGTATTGTTTTTAATATTGGCCTTGCTGATCAGTTCTAAATTTCTAAATTAGTCATGAAAGCTGCTGCATAATAGTGTGGCGGCTTTATTTTTATGCGGCAGGATAGTTGGATATCGGGTGGATGTTATGACAAGGCATGAGGAGAGAAAGGAAAAAATATTAGCTGTTATCAATGACAGGAATTACAGGCCCTTGAAGCAGAAGGAGCTTGCTTTTTTGATGCGTGTTCTGCCGGAGGACCGGGAGGAATTTCGGAATATTTTAGCGGAGTTAGTGGAGGAAGGCCGGGTGCTGCTTTCAAAACGAGGCAAGTATCAGTCCTTGTCGGAACTGGTAAAGGTGGGAATTTTTATCGGACATCCAAAGGGCTTCGGCTTCGTTACGGTGGAGGGAGAAGAGGAAGACTATTTTGTGGGTGAGGCTGCCACCGGCGGCGCCATGCACAATGACCGGGTAATGATTAAGATTACCGGAGCGCCGAAGGGAAAACGGAAAGAAGCCCAGGTCATCAAGATAATAGAGCGGGGCAATAAGGAACTGGTGGGATATTATCAGAAGAATAAGGATTATGGATTTGTGATTCCCGACAACCGTAAACTGACGGAAGATATCTATGTTTCCAGGAAGAACAGTTTAGGCGCAGTGACAGGCCATAAGGTAGTGGTCAGGCTGATTGGCTATGGCACAGGAGACAAAAAGCCGGAAGGCGTAGTGACGGAGATATTAGGACATGTAAATGATCCCGGTACCGATATTTTGTCCATCGTCCGGGCCTATGAGCTGCCTGTGGAATTTCCGGATGAGGTGATGGAGCAGACAGGACGGATTCCGGACAAGGTGGGAGAGACTGAACTGGAAGGCAGAATTGATTTGCGGAATGAATTGACAGTCACCATTGACGGGGAGGACGCCAAAGATTTAGACGACGCCATTACGCTGTCAAAGACGGAGAACGGTTATCAGCTGGGAGTGCATATTGCAGATGTGACGCACTATGTCGGGGAACATTCCCCGCTGGACAAAGAGGCGCTTAAGCGGGGAAATAGTGTGTATCTGGTGGACCGGGTGATTCCGATGCTTCCCCATAAACTTTCGAACGGCATATGTTCCTTAAATGCGGGGGAGGACCGGCTGGCCCTGTCCTGTATCATGGAGATAGACGCGCAGGGGAAGGTGAAAAGCCACCGGATTGCCGAGACGGTAATCCGCGTTGACCGCCGCATGAGCTATCACCAGGTGGACGCGATATTGCGGGCGTATGCCATATTAAAAAAAGAAAGCTATGACGGAGAGGATTACGCTAAGGCCGGGCAGGATGCCCTTGAAAAGGTAAGCCTTATCCAGAATGACGGCGCAGTTCTATGCGGCGGACAGATTATCGAGGCATACCGGGAATATCTGGAATATTTCCGGGATATGTTAAGGCTTTCAGAGCTTCTTCGGGAACGGAGAAGGAAGCGGGGCTCCATTGACTTTGATTTTCCCGAGACAAAAATCCGGCTGACCGACGACGGGGAGCCGGTGGAGATTGGCCCGTATGACCGGAATCCGGCCCATAAAATCATAGAGGATTTTATGCTGCTGGCTAATGAGATGGTGGCGGAGGATTATTACTGGCAGCAGATTCCTTTTGAATTTCGGGTACATGGAGAACCGGATCCGGAAAAGGTGGAGCGGCTTTCTAAGCTGATGGCGGGATTTGGCTATTATTTCAAGGCTTCCGGCGAATCGGTGCATCCAAAGGAATTTCAGAAGCTTTTGCAAAGAATTGCAGGAACGCCGGAAGAAGGCTTTATCAGCCGCATGACGCTGCGGACCATGCAGCAGGCGAGATATTCGACGGACTGTACCGGACATTTCGGCCTTGCCGCAAAGTATTACTGCCATTTCACGTCGCCGATCAGGCGGTATCCGGATTTGCAGATCCACAGGATAATCAAGGAGAATCTGCGGGGCGGGTTAAACGGAAAAAGGCTTGCGCATTATGAAAAAATACTGCCGGGGGTTGCAGAGTCCAACTCCCAAAATGAGCGGAGAGCCCAGGAGGCGGAGCGGGAGGTAGAAAAACTCAAGAAAGTGCAGTATATGAGTCATCACATCGGGGAAGAATTTGAGGGAATCATTTCCGGCGTCACAGCATATGGTTTATATGTGGAGCTGGAAAATACGGTGGAGGGAATGATACGGATTGCCTTCATTCCGGATGATTTTTACATTTATGATGAGGACAGTGTGTCCATCGTGGGAAGGGAATATGGGAAAACATATACCTTGGGACAGCCGGTGCAAATCCGGGTGGTCAGTGTGGACAAGCTGCTAAAGACCATTGATTTTGAACTCGCGGAGGAAGAGACAGCCGGTTCCTTGTATGACGAAGAGGAAATTTTGAGCCGGTACAGGAATAAAAAGGTATAGAAAAGAGGGTAAGTATGCCAAAGCAAAAGGGAGAACGGCTGATTGCCAACAATAAAAAAGCATATTTTGATTATTTTATAGAGGAGAAATTCGAGGCGGGAATTGAACTGCACGGAACGGAGGTAAAATCCCTGCGCCTCGGACATTGCAGCATTAAGGAGGCATTTGTAGCGGTGGAAAACGGAGAGGTCATTATCCGGCAGATGCATATTTCTCCCTATGAGAAGGGAAATATATTCAATAAGGATCCCCTGCGGCCGAGAAAGCTGCTGCTTCATAAATACGAGATTAACAAGATTATGGGGCAGGCTAAGATGAAGGGGTATACGATTGTCCCGCTCAAGGTCTATTTTAAGGACAGCTTAGTTAAGGTAGAAATCGGTCTGGCAAGAGGGAAAAAGTTATACGATAAGCGGCAGGAGATTGCCAAAAAGGATATGAAGCGGGAGGCGGAAAAGGAATTTAAGATTCGCAATATGGGCTGAATCTATGGAAATTTAATAATTCACTAAATTTTCAATTTCTTTTTTTGTGATTCTGTGGTATGATAATAATTCGGAAGTGGGTATAATCAAATACGGCCCATTTGCCGATGATAGGAATAGAGGCAGTACAGGAGGATGGTATGAGTCAGGCAAAGGTTGACAAGAGAAAGTACGAAAAAGTACACCGTAAGGAGATAGAGAGAAAGAAGAAGCTTGCAACAGCAGTAAAATGCGTTGTGGCGGCTCTGATTATCGGGGCAGCGATAGGAATTCCCACAGGAATCCGCATATATCGGGAGATGCCGAAATTTGTAGGCGATTCTACTTTAGAGGCGTTTATCGGAACTTATATTGATGATAATTATGCGTCTGATGTGGCGTCTCTTGGCGATACAGCGTCAGAGGATTCCGAGGAAGATGCATCTACGGAAAGCTCTGAAGATGCAGCTGTGGAAGAGGTAAAGGACGCATTGGAACAGGCAGCAAAAGAGGTGTCCGAGGAGGATGAGGCGGCCGACAGGGAGAGCACCGGCGAGGAGTCAGATACTTCTGAGGATTCGACAACTACAGAAGCCTCAGAAGCTGAAGAATAAAAAGGGTTATCTATTAATACCCGTACAATCAGGGGTTGTACTGGTTTCGACGGGGATTTAGAAATCATGGAAGCCATTGATGGACCATGACCATCTGAAAACATGGAACTAAATATAAACGCAGACGAACAGTTAGCGTACGCTGCCTAATGGCAGCTGTCTTACCTAAGTTCACCCATGGCTTAGGATAAGGCATCAAAACAGTGGGGCACTTTGCTGTGAAAGCTTTGACACAGCAAAAGATCTATGAAGCTACTAAGGCTTACAGCCTGCCGGTTGGCGGTAAGCTGAGGGAATGTCAGTAAAGCGGCTGTAATGGGAGAGGCCATGATGGAAGAGTCTTCGGACAGGGGTTCGATTCCCCTCAGCTCCATTCACAGGAGTATAGTATATGCAGGGTATGAAATCCTGCATATATTTGTAACGCACATTTATTACACTGTTTTACATGCATTGAGGTTGGACCATGAATGATGATGCACGAATCGTAGATGGATTTGTGTTTCCGAGCTATCAGGAGGCGCAGATTGCATTAAAGGAATGGAATAATATATCCGTTATCCGGGAGAGGACAGCCCAGTTAGAGGGCGGGGCGGTCTATGAGCTTTATGTGAAGCTGATTGAGAGAAAGATGTTTAATACCATGGTAGGGTACAGCTTTCTGCATGAGTTGCGCCAACGCCTGATTACGGAATTTTCTTATCCGGAGGAGGAACTGCCTACGGTAGAGCTTCCCAAGCGGATGGAATATGACAGGGTAAAAGAGATGAATCAGGGGGTATTAGAGGGAAAGCTGCAGCAGCTTTTATTGCAGAAGAAGCGTATGACCATAACCATTGTGGCGCTCGTTTTTATGGTGGTTGCCATGTTTGTGATTGCGGCAGTGAATCCCAATGTGGGTTATGTGAACTATAAGAATAAGGTGCTGAACCAGTATTCTGCCTGGGAAGAGGATTTAGAGCGCAGGGAGCAGGCAGTGAAGGACAAGGAGCAGGAGCTTAATATAAATTCTAAGGAATAAGTCACAGTTCTAACATAATTTGATGATATAATTTTATTATGGTAGTAAGACTGTGAGGAATATATACAAGGAACAGGGTTATTGCCTGTTCCTTTTTACGTCTTGTTTGCAGTTGGACTTTAAGGAGGTTTTTTATGAATCAGGTCAAAGTGTTAGTGGTGGATGATGAAAGCCGTATGCGGAAACTGGTCAGGGATTTTTTGGTTCGGAAGGATTATCTTGTCCTGGAGGCAGGCGATGGCGAGGAGGCGGTAGATGTCTTCTTAGAGAATAAGGATATTGCCCTGATTATTTTAGATGTGATGATGCCGAAGATGGACGGCTGGGAGGTCTGTAAGGAGATACGGGCATTTTCCCAGGTGCCGATTATCATGCTGACTGCCAAATCCGATGAGCGGGACGAGCTTTTGGGATTTGAACTGGGTGTGGATGAATATATTTCCAAACCCTTCAGTCCGAAGATTTTAGTGGCAAGGGTGGAGGCAATCCTAAGAAGGACTGCCGGAGCGGCGCAGGAGGAAGTGTTAGACGCAGGAGAGATTGAACTCGACATAGCGGCCCACACAGTAAAGGTAAAGGGGAAAAATATTGATTTAAGCTTTAAGGAATTTGAACTGCTGAATTATTTTGTGCTGAATCAGGGAGTAGCCCTGTCCAGGGAGAAGATTTTGAATAATGTGTGGAATTATGATTATTTCGGAGACGCAAGAACCATTGATACCCATGTAAAGAAGCTGCGCAGCAAGTTAGGAGACTGCGGCGGATATATCAAGACCATATGGGGAATGGGATATAAGTTTGATGTAGAAGAGGATGAAAATGTTTAATAAAATCAAACATTCATTACGTTTTAAATTGACAATGCTGCTGGTTGTGATGATGATTCTGACCATATTCGGCTCCCTTGTGGCAACCCAATTGGTTGCCCGGAAATTTTTCTTAAGCGAGCTGAGAAACCGGATGATTGATATGTATCAGGATGTGAATCAGGTGTTTACGACAGACGGCCTGACGGACGAGGAAATCAGAGAGCATCTATCCCGGCTTGCGGCAGACGGAGAAATCAATCTCTTTGTGCTGCGGGAAGACGGTGTTATTTTCAGTAATACCAATGAAAAGAGCAAGATGTGGGGCAGCATGAATCTCATTGCCAATCTTTTGCAAGGGACCGGCGAAAAGGACTTGGATAATCTCTTTACCGATGAGAATCAGGGATTTTATATTTTTCACCAGAATTATGATGATGAGATGAATTCTTATTTTTATGATGTAGTGGGCGTGTTAGATGATGGCAGCCAGATTGCCCTCCGCGCTTCTGCCGCCCGTTTTAACCAGAGTGTGACGACTACGATGAAGCTTTATTCCTACGTGGGACTTTTGGCAATCGTGGTGGGGTGCGTCGCCATGTTTTTTGTCAGCAGTTCTTATGTGAAGCCTATTCATGAGATGGCGTCGGCTGCCAAAAAGATGTCCCAGTTGGATTTTGATACACGGGTAAAAGTGCGCAATAAGGATGAGATTGGAGCGTTAGGAGAAAGCATCAACTCCATGTCAAAGGAATTAGAGGCCACCATATCGGAATTAAAGACGGCCAATGCCCGGCTGACGAAGGATATTGAAGAAAAGACGCAGATTGATGAGATGCGGAAGGAATTTCTCTCTCATGTATCTCACGAATTAAAGACGCCCATTGCCCTGATTCAGGGATATGCCGAAGGGCTTAAGGAGAATATTTCCGATGATGCGGAAAGCAGGGATTTTTACTGCGAGGTCATTATGGATGAGGCGGACCGGATGAATGTCATGGTTAAGAAGCTGTTAGCGTTAAATGAGCTGGAATTTGGAACGGATAAGATTAATGTAGAGCGTTTTGATATTGTGGAACTGATGAAGAATATTAACCTCTCCACTGACATTCTGCTGCAGCAGGAGCAGATAAAACTGGAATTTCCTTATCAAAAACCAGTATATGTATGGGGAGATGAATTTTTGATTGAGGAGGTCTACAGTAACTATTTAGTCAATGCAATCCACTATGCACCTAAGGCAGGGAAAGTCTCTGTTACTATGGAGGATAAGGGCGACCATTTACGGATATCCGTATTTAATGAGGGAAATCCAATTCCGGAGGAGGAATTAGATAAGATATGGATTAAGTTTTATAAGGTGGATAAGGCAAGAACCAGGGAGTATGGGGGCAGCGGAATCGGTCTTTCGATTGTGGCTGCTACTATGAAACTGCACAATCAGGCTTACGGGGCGTATAATACGGAAAACGGAGTCGTATTTTATTTTGAACTGGAGACTGCAAAGCATTATACGCAATGAAAAGGTTGCTGAAAGCATTTTTTCATGCTATAATAAGCGGAAAGAAATTGTGATTTGAGGGAATGGAATGATTAAGAAAAAGATACTATTTTTATTGGCTGTAACCGGCGTCCTTTTTTTGACGGGCTGCGGGAAGGTTCAGCAGTTGACAGAGGAAGAGACCCGGCTGATTGCAGAGTATGCCGGAGACCTGCTTTTGAAATATGATATCAATTATAATGACCGTATTGACGAGGGAAGCCGGGAGGCCGAGACGGCAGAAGAGGTAAGTACGGAACAGACTGCTACAGAGGCGGTAACGGAGGCCGAGACCACGGAGGAGGTTACTACGGAGACCGGAAAGGATGTCAGCGGGAAGATTGAACAGGATACTTCGGAGGATGGACAGGCTGCTGTCGGGACAGAACAGGATATTGCAAAGATAGCAGGGATACAAGGAGCATCTATTTTGTATCAGGATTACATAATTACCAGCCAATATCCGGAGACGGAGGAAGGCAGTGAATTTATTAATTTAGAAGCGTCACCGGGGTATGAATTGTTAGTGGTCAGGTTTTCTGTCAATAATTTGACAGACGCAGCCACCCAGGTATCTTTGATGGACCGGGGACTGGAATATCGGATTGTATGCAACGGCAGCAAGGCGGCCAATCCGATGCTGACTATCTTAATGAACGATTTGGGAACTTTGGATACCTCTGTAAATCCCGGCGAATCGCAGGAAGCGGTGCTTGTATTCCAGATTTCGGAAGATATGAAGGAACAGTTGGAATCGGTCAGGTTATATGTAAATTATAATGATGTAGATAATGCAATTGATATATTATAACAAGGGGGATTAAGCATGGACACAAATATTTTATTGGAAAGCGGAACCAATGAGTTGGAGGTATTGGAGTTTACCGTAGCGGGGAATCATTATGGGATTAATGTAGCTAAGGTCAGGGAGATTCTTCCCATGACGGAGATTACGCCGGTGCCTAATTCGCATCCCTGCATTGAGGGTATTTTCATGCCGAGAGATACCATCATTACGGCGATTAATCTGGTTCGTGCGCTTGGGTTCCCGGAGGATGAGAACCATAAGCGGAATATGCTGATTATAACCAATTTCAATAATCTGAATATTGCCTTTGATGTGGAGCAGGTGTTGGGAATCCACAGAGTTTCATGGACCGATATCGTTAAACCGGACTCTACGGTGAATGCGCCGGGGGCAGGAATTGCAACCGGTATTATCAAGAAGTTGGAATCCCTGATTATTGTATTGGATTTTGAGCGGATTGTGGAAGAGATTTGTCCGGAGACCAGCCTTAAGATGTCGGAGATTGCGGAATTAGGAGAGCGGGAACGCAACAATATTCCGGTTATTGTAGCGGAGGATTCCCCGATGTTACAGAAATTAATCACCGATGCACTGTCCCAGGCAGGTTATACGAATTTACATACTTATTCTAATGGTCAGGAGGCATGGGACCGCCTGCTGGAATTGAAGAAGAACAACGGTGTGGATTATGGCGCAAAGTGTATTATTACGGATATTGAGATGCCGCAGATGGATGGGCACAGGCTGATACGGCTGATTCGGAATGACGAGGCGTTAAAGCATCTGCCGATTATTGTATTCTCGTCTCTGATTAATGAAGATATGAAGCGGAAGGGCGAAAGCTTAGGCGCAGACGCACAGATTACCAAGCCGGAGATCGGGCAGTTGGTAAGCTGCATTGACCGTCTTGTGCAGGTCGTTGGCAACAATGAATAATTGATTGCAAAATAAAAGAACCGCAGAAGCGGTTCTTTTATTTTGGTCTGGCTGTCAGTCAATTAGTCTAATGTAAATTCTCCTTTTGTGTCATCATTAAATACACAATATACCATATTCTCTTCCGGCTTTACATATAACTGCAAAGAGGTTAAGTCAGCTACCTTCTTGCCGCTGCCGGTCCAGATCTTCTTGGCTTTTGCAACCAAATCCTTCTCTTCTAACTGCTTTTCCTGATATTCAACGTATAATGTAGACTTCATATACATCCCTCCTTATCATCACATTTATAATATAATAAATATTGGTAAAAAGCAAGTATTTCCGCAAAAGAGTTGTAAAGTTTTGGTGAAAATGGAATTTTAAGGGACAAATCAGAATAGATGTAAGATGTTCCTTGTTAAAATACAAAAGATATGGTAAAATATTTTTGTTTGTTTTGAGGAGTTGAATCTAAAATACGGGAAATATAGAATGAGGTGCTTTTATGGATGAGAATTATCTTGATAGCTTGCTGGATGAATTTTCTTTGGACAGGGAGATTGATGATAATATTGAAGAAGAATTAGATCATGAGATGGCGGATGAAAAGAGAAAGCATAACGAGAAGAATGCAGTATCTTTGGACGATATGTTTAACATGGGATTAGAGCAGGATGCAGATTCTTCTCTTTTTGATGCGGATTTGGATTTTTCGGAAGACCAGATAGATGAACTGGATGAGCTGGATAATCTGGCGGATCTGGATATGGATAATATGAATTTTGATGATATTGATTTTGACGACCTGGACATGACCAAATTAGGCGGTGTGGAAGATGGCAGTATTGATAATATGTTAAAGGATTTTGACGGGGATTTGGAAATTCCGGATTCCTTTGACGAACTGGAACAAGAAGAACAGCCTTCTGCAGAAAGTGTGCCGGAACAGGAAGAACCGGAAGAACAGCCCTCTTTGGCAGAGAATCTCAATGAAGACGCTTTTGACACGGATAATTTTTTAAATAGTTTGTTGGACGAGGATAACAAGGAGGCTTCTGAGGATAATATTCCGGAAATGCCGGAACAGGAAAATCCTGCAGACATGACGGCAGACCGGCAGGAAGATATGGGACAGACCGATACGGAAAGGGAAGAACCGGCAAAGGAAGAGGAAGAGATGTCTTTAGAAGACCTGCTGGCGGAAAGTATGCAGTTTGAGGAAGATTATAAAGAGGAACTGGGAGAAGATCAGCCGGAAGAGCAAGAGAATACAGAAGACCAGTCGGCAGAGCCGGAAAATGCAGGAGAACAGGGCGCAGAGGATAGTGAAGATGCTTTTCCGGAGATGGAGTCTTTGGATGATCTCTTTTCCATGCTGGATTTAGACGATCCGGAACAGGAGGGAACGGCGGAAGGAACTGACGGACAGGAGCAGGCCGATAACGGCGGCGAACAGGAGGAATCAGTAGAAGATATCTTAAATGATATTGATGAAATGGAAGAAGCGGATACGCCTAAGAAGAAAAAGGGCTTAATGGAAATTCTCTTTGGCGAGCCGGATGAAGATGATGAACTGTCAGAAGAAGAACTGCAGGCGATAGAAGCCAAAAAGGCGGCAAAGAAAGCCAAAAAGCAGGCTGCCAAGGAAGCTAAGGCGGAAAAGGCGGAGGCGGCTAAGGCCGAGAAAGAGTTAAAGAATGGACAGAAGAAAAAAGATAACGAGGAAAAGAAACGGGTAAAGGCGGAGAAGAAAGCGAAGCGCCAGGCAGAGGAAAAGGCCAATGCGGAACCGGAAAAGCCTTTAAACCGCCCTATGGTCATCTTTATCTTTTCTATGTTCCTAGGCGGCACGGCGCTCTTTTATCTGGCAAGCAATAATTTTGATTATACGCTGGCTATAGAGAATGCGACCAAATATTTTTCAAGGCAGAAATACCACAGCGCTTATGATGAGATTAAGGGCGTGGATGTCAGGGAAAAGGATCAGGAATTGAAGGACCGCATTTATACGGTAATGTATGTAGAGCGCTTATATGAATCCTACCTCAATAATATCGAGATGGGAAGACAGGAAAAGGCGTTGGATTCTCTGCTTCGCGGCGTGGACAAGTATTACGAGCATTATGAGGAGGCTGCCGAGCTTGGCATTACCAGTGATTTAGATTATTCCTTTAACCAGATTCGGACCATATTGGAAACCCAGTATGGAATCACTGTGGAGCAGGCGGTTGCCATTAATGATTTAGAGGATTATGAATATGTGCAGACGATACAGGGCTATGTGCAGGCGCATCCTGTGATTGATACGGGAGCTGCCGGAAATACCGGAGAAACGCAGGCGGAGGCAGAAAGTGAAGAACCCCAGCCGGAGAACGAAGAATCCCAACAGGACAACGAAGGTCAGACTGAGGCACAGCAGGAAGAGGAAGTGGAGCAATGATAGCAATACTGGATTATGACGCCGGCAATATCAAAAGTGTAGAAAAGGCCATTGCCTATCTGGGAAAAGAAGCAACAATCACGAAGGACCGGGACGAGATTATGAGCAGTGAACGGGTAATCCTGCCGGGGGTGGGAAGCTTCGGAGACGCCATGAAGAGACTTAAAAGCAGTGGCCTTGATAAAGTCATCTATGATGTGGTTGACAAAAAAATCCCCTTTTTGGGTATCTGTCTGGGCTTGCAGCTTTTATATGAGAGCAGTGAGGAGTCGCCGGGAGAGACTGGCCTTGGCCTGTTAAAAGGAACGATTCGCCGGATTCCGGATGGCGAGGGCCTTAAGATTCCCCATATGGGTTGGAATTCTTTAGAGATTAAGCCGGGGGCAACATTGTTTCAGGGACTGCCCGCCAATCCCTATGTCTATTTTGTCCATTCCTATTATCTGAAGGCAAAGCGGGAGGAGGAAGTGGCGGCCACTACATATTATTCCACACAGATTCATGCCAGCGTACAGAGGGATCATATTTTTGCCTGTCAGTTCCACCCGGAAAAAAGCGGGACTGTGGGGTTAAAGATTCTTGAGAATTTTCTGTCAGTCGAATCACCGGTAAAGGGGGAAGACTAGTATGCATACCAAGAGAATTATTCCCTGTCTGGATGTAACCGGAGGACGGGTGGTAAAGGGCGTTAATTTTGTAAATTTGCGGGATGCAGGCGATCCCGTGGAGGTGGCGAAGGCTTATGACAAAGCCGGAGCGGACGAGCTGGTATTTTTGGATATTACGGCATCCTCTGATGCAAGGAATATTGTGATAGACATGGTAAGACGCGTGGCAGAGACGGTATTTATCCCCTTTACGGTGGGCGGAGGAATCCGTACCGTCGAGGATTTCCGCGCCATTTTAAGGGAAGGGGCCGACAAGATTTCCATTAATTCTTCCGCCATTAACACGCCGGAGTTAATCAGCCAGGCGGCGGATAAATTTGGAAGCCAGTGCGTGGTCGTGGCGATTGACGCCAAGCGGCGGGAAGACGGTTCCGGCTGGAATGTATATAAGAATGGCGGACGGATTGACGTGGGCTTAGATGCAGTGGAGTGGGCCATGAAGGCAGAGCGGCTTGGGGCCGGGGAGATTCTGCTTACCAGCATGGACTGTGACGGCACGAAGGCCGGTTATGACATAGAGCTTACCAAACGCATCAGTGAAAATGTGTCCATTCCGGTTATTGCCTCCGGAGGCGCAGGGACAAAGGAACATTTTTATGAAGCGCTGACAGAAGGGAAGGCAGATGCGGCGTTAGCGGCGTCCCTGTTCCATTACAAGGAATTAGAGATTCAGGATTTAAAGGAATATCTGCGGGACCGGGAGGTTTCAGTGCGGTTATAGATGAATACGATGGATTTGATTCGGTGAGATAAAATGATAACAATTAAGGAAAATACCATAACCATACAGGAATATTTGCAAATACGCTCCGAAGTGGGGTGGCTTAAGTTAGAGGAAGACCAGGCGAGAAAAGCGTTGCAGCACAGCCTGCTTACCATCGGCGCCTACGACGGGGAACGATTGGCAGGAATGGGAAGACTGGTAGGCGACGGAGCTGTAATCTGTTATGTGCAGGATTTGATTGTGGCTCCCTCATATCAGCATATGGGAGTCGGTTCTAAGGTTTTAGATACATTGATTGCATACGTGGAGACTCTCAGAAAAGAAGGCACCCAGATGATGCTCTGTCTGATGTGTGCGAAGGGCAGGGAATCCTTTTATGAGGAGCATGGTTTTATGGCAAGACCGACAGAAGGATTAGGTCCCGGTATGATACAGTATTTGCGGGATTGACAGGCTTATAAGATATGGAGTGAGAATATGCGCAGGATAAATAGATTTAACAGAAAGATTTGTCTCTTGTTATGCTGTGCGGTACTATGCAGCATAATGTATACCGGCTGTGGAAGCCATAAGAACAAAAATGGCTCCATGCTTTCAGACGACGGCAGAAGCTATGGAGGATTGATTGAAAAAAACATGGGGGATACCGTCCATACCGCCTTTTTTGATTTGACTGTGGAGGAGGCAGTAAAGTGCGGCACCTATGCATTTCAAGACGGTCTGTATCAGGCGGATGCGGGAAAGACTTATCTTTTAGTAAAAGTAACCGTTAAGAACACCTATGCCGAGAACCTTTCCATGAGCATTACGGATTTTGTTCTTGATTATAAGGGAAATAAAGCGAAAGAGGTTATAACCGGTTACGGCAAGTCCGAGGTGGGAAAGGAAGAGTTTATGGATAATCTCTTTACGCTGAGGATGGGAGAAAGCATAACCGGAACCATTATGTTTACGGTAGAGGACAAAGAAGAATATCAATTAAAATATGTTGAATATTATGCAGATAATTTTGAGGGAGACACCTTTCAGGTTACATTGAAACCTGAGACGGAGGCGCCGGTTACGGAAACTCCGGCCCCGGAGGAGACACCGACAGAGGCCCCGGCGCCGGAAGGAGCACCGACAGAAGCCCCAGCGCCGGAAGGAACGCCGACAGAAGCCCCAGCGCCGGAAGGAACACCGACAGAAGCCCCAGCGCCGGAAGGAACACCGACAGAGGCTCCAGCGCCGGAAGGAACGCCGACGGAGGCTCCGGCTGCACAATAAATAAGAGGATTGCTCTGTAAGGTGGCAACTTTTCATATTGCAAAGAATAGAATAGTAAAAAAGCGTGCGGGAGTATTTCTATGGATATGCAGCAATCACCGCAAAATGACGATATGAGAAGACGGCCAACCGGGTGCAGAGGGTATGTACATGTAATCGAGGAAGGGGATACGCTATATAAGCTGGCGAAAAAATATGATGTAAAATTATTTGACATTATGCGTTTAAACCCCTATGTAAATGTATATAATCTGCAAATAGGGGATGAAATCTGTATTCCCACTATGCCGGCAAGACCGGAAAAGACATATGTGGTCAACGAGGGAGACACCATTGGGAAGGTGTTAGACGCCTTTCAGTTAGATTTTAACACGCTGGCTAGATATAATCCGATGCTGTTAGAGGTGGAGCTTCCGGAAGGGTTAATCCTTAAAGTGCCGCTGATACAGCCCCGGGGAGAAATGCCGGATTTTGAAGATGACGAAGAGGATTGACAGGATGCGACTTTACCAGAGGACCTTCCTCTGGTAAAGTAGAAAATAGATTACAAAGTAAGGATGATGAAGAATGAACTTTTTGACAAAGCTGGAAAGAAAATACGGAAAATATGCAATTCCGAATTTAACGGTCATACTGGTGTGCGGATTTATTCTCGGATATCTGATTGAGATTGTACAGCCGGACGCCATATATGCCATTAATTTAAACCCGGAAAGAATCATGCATGGACAAATCTGGCGTCTGATTACCTGGGTTGTCATGCCGCCGGACGGACTGAGCATTTTTCTGATTTTTACGCTGATGTTTTACTATTTTGTGGGACGCAGCCTGGAAAATACATGGGGGGATTTTCTGTATACCCTTTATGTGGTATCGGGAATCCTGTTTACGGATATCGGAATCGTGGGAAGCTATCTGGTGCTTTTAGCAACCGGGCAGAATCAAATGGCCCAGGTTTTTGCCCTGTATTCTAATACCTCTACTTACTATTTGTGCATGAGCCTGTTTTTGGCCTTTGCCTTTTTATTCCCGGATATGCAGGTGTTGTTTTTCCTGATTATCCCGATTAAGGTAAAATGGTTAGGCTATGTGGATATCGCATATCTGATCTTTTCTATTTTATCCTATGGCACCATGGGATATTATGCAGGGATGGTAACGGTCATCATGTCTGTGCTTAACTTTATTTTGTTCTATTATCTGACAAGGAAACGAACGGCCATATCTCCGGCGCATCGGAAAAGGAAGCGGGCTTACAAGCGGGAGGTAAGGCAGACGCAGGTTCTTACCAGACATAAATGCGCCATCTGCGGTCAGACCGAGGAAGATGATCCGACGTTGGAATTTCGTTACTGTTCCCGCTGCAAAGGGAATTACGAATATTGCAATAAGCATTTATTTACCCATGAACATAAGAAATCCTAAGCCGGAAAGAACGGCTTCGTAAGGGAGACAGGAAAGGGAACGCAATGAAGAAAGAAGATAGAAGGATAATCAGGGAAATCGCACAGCATACGGAATTAGAGCGGAATCTTCCCGCCTATGCCGGCGCTTATATGGACAGCGCATTTGAGTACAGCCTGATTCATCTGGTGTTAAACTACTATACGTTAAAGGAGATAGAGGCGGATGCCGGGCAGATATCCGGTGATGATTTTCTTGCGGAATTTATGGACAAGGTACATACCCTGTTGTTTGGGACCATTTTGTCCGGACAGGAGGAAGATTATGCTGCGCGCTGCGATGAGACCGGCAGCCTGCGGGACGCCCTTAAGGAAAAAATGACCATACTGACTGCCTATACAGACGCCCTGCAGCATTATGAATATATATTGAACCGGGTGGAATACGGCATTACCGGGGAACAGATTGCTGTGGAGGAGAGTGCTTTGGCCGCAAAGGTATTTCAATACCTGTTTCAGGATCAGGATAAAATGGTGGTCAACAGCCGGATTCAGATGGTGACAGGGCAGCTTCCAATCCGGATGACCAAAAACCGGTTTTTTGACTATCTTACGGATACGCTGAATATCTATATCGGATCGGACAGGTCCTCTGTGGACGATTTTGTCAGTATGTTAAAGACCACGGCTCTGTTGGAGCTTCCGGAGGGGTATGGGAAAGAGTATGCTGAGATTGCAAATACGATAAAGATACTGGAAAATACGGATTTCAAGGGATTGGACCTTCCATCTTATCAGGCTGTCATGGAGCAGTTTTCTTTTACCGTTGAGCATTTGACGGAGCTTATCGGCATCTATCTCTTAGGAGCGGAACTGATAAACGCCCTCTATGTGGTTATGCTGGCGTTTCCGTTCCAGAAAAATGAGGAACCGGCTGTAAAGACCTGTATGGAAATGCTAGGCGGAATCCATGACGCTTTTGTGTCAGACGGCGACATACCGGAATCTGTTGATGAGGGGTTAATGGAAATCGAGGGGATTCAGGAAGCTTTGGGAGAGGATATTATGCGTTTTGACAGTATTCTGCCGGATGTGCTGTCCGAGCATAGAGATACGATTTCCTGGGTGATGTCGGACCAGATTTT
This sequence comes from uncultured Lachnospiraceae bacterium, assembly GCA_947629565.1. Lineage (GTDB taxonomy): Bacteria > Bacillota > Clostridia > Lachnospirales > Lachnospiraceae > CAG-590. The sequence continues at coordinate 9,259 of CANREG010000007.1, read as the reverse complement.
TGACAGTCTTTTAAAGATTTCCAAATTGCAGTCGAACAGCCTCTTTATGGAATTAGAGGAAGCTGGTCAGGTGGAAGGACCGGCAGATGCAGACTATGTGGCGAAAAAACGCGACGAACTGGTCGGGGAGCTGACGGAATTTTTCGCAAACCATAAAAAAGAAATGAACCGGGCGGTTATGGCGGCGTTGTTTTCCAATATGCCTGTGTTATTTAACTCCCAGCAGGAGATTAAGGATTATATTGAGTACAGCATTAATCACTGTGGCAACGCCAGTGAACTGATGGCATGTGCCAGGATTTTAGAGGAAATGATGGAGGAAGAGTAAGGCGAAGGCGCAGGTGGGAATATGGATATCCGGTTTCATAAAAAATTATATAGGGATAAGATATCTGAACATCGGCTTTCGGTTCTTAAGAAAAAGATACAAAAGAGAACGCCGAAGCTTAACCTGTTTCTTGTCACTCTGCCCTTAGGCCGTCAGGGACTTTTAGAGGTGTACTGGTATCCGGAGCTTTTGCAGGCTTATTACCGGAACTTAGACTGCGTGCTGACTGTGGTAGGGATTGCTAAGAGCAGGCAGGCGGCTTTTGAACTGGTCAGTAAGATTGTGGAGGATGCAGGCTTTACAGGCGGCAATATTCCCATCAGTGAATTTTTTAAGGAGAATACATGATACTAACGGTATTAAAGATAATTGGAATTGTAATTCTGGCGGTTTTGGGCCTTCTGCTTTTACTGGCAGTCGTTTTGCTGACAGTTCCCATTCACTACCGGTTTGACGGCAGCTGCGGAGAGGAGATTTATGGGGAGGCGGTGGTGAACTGGAATCCGTTGCTGTTAAAAGCCACAGTCCGATTCCGGGACAAAAAACCGGAATATATGGTAAAGCTTTTAGGCGGATTGGTCCTGACTAACACGGGAAAGAAGCTATCCTGGCTTGGACGGCGTTTTTTCTCCTCTGATGACGGAGGGCAGGAGAAAAAGAAACCGCCGGATAAAAAGGCAAAGCAGAAGGTTACCGGCGTCGTGATTGACGATACAATCGAGGGTTTAGAGGAACCGAAATACAGAGAAGACGGAGAAACCGGAGGTAAATCGGGAATATCCGGCAGGGCGGAGGAACGCGTTGATTCTTCCGGAGGGACAGAGAAAAAGAAAAGACGCGCTGATTCGTCCGGAAGGACAGAGGAAGAGAAAGAACCGCTGTTCTCAAGAATCGGTAAAAAGCGGAAGGCATTTTCGGAAAAATGGAATCATTTTCTGGAAAAGTTAAAAGATGTTGGCAAGAAAAAGGACGCTCTTTTAAAGGTCTATCATTCCCCGCGGTTTGCGGTGGCCAAAAAGGATGCAATAAGCTATATCCGGGTGCTGCTTAATATTCTTAAGCCCAGACATTTACAGGGAAATGTGCAGTTCGGATTGTCGGACCCGGCGGCAACGGGGCAGGCTTTGGGTCTTTTATCCTTAGCGCTGCCGCTGTATGACGATTACCTGGTCATCTCCCCGGATTTTGAACAGGCATGCCTTCGGGGAAATTTGTCGGGAGACGGAAAAATCCGGCTGTTTCCTGTGGTAAAGCTGGTATTAAAGGTGATATTTAATAAAAATCTTATAAAAGTAACAAAGAAAGTGCAAACTATTATAGAAGCATAGGAGGGAAAGAAACATGGCAAATGATTTTACGACGACAGTGAGTTCTTTATTTCAGGGAATGGACAAGTTCCTCACGACCAAAACGGTGGTTGGAGAACCCACCACCATCGGGGATACCATTATCCTGCCTTTGGTGGATGTAAGCTTCGGCGTGGCAGCCGGCGCATTTTCCAATGAGAATAAGAATAACGGAGCAGGCGGCTTGGGCGGCAAGATGACGGCCAGCGCAGTACTGGTGATTAAGAATGATCAGATTCGTCTGGTGAATGTGAAGAATCAGGATACGGTGACGAAGGTATTAGATATGGTTCCGGATTTAATTGACCGGTTCCAGAAGAAGGATTCGCAGGAGGAGTCCTCTCCGGAGGTGGACGCCGCAGTGTCGGATATCCTGACGGCGGAATAAAGAAACGACACTAATTAAAATCCGATGGAAAATATATAAAAGAAAATAGGCACAAAAGGAAGCAGAACTGAATATACTGTTTTATAGCAGGATATGAGAGTGAGAAAAGCTATGAAGCGGGTATGGGGTTTTGCTTTCTTTTGGTTTAGCGTGGGGATGATTGTGGATTATTTCCTGGAAGGTTTTTTGAATTTTCTGGTATTGGTTGTGTCTTTGGCGATTGCTTATCTGCTGTTTTGCCGTTGCTGACAAAAACAGGATAAAAAAAGAGAACCTTTACGGTTCCCTTTCTCATTACCTAGGCTCTCTCAATCTTACCGGATCTCAAACAAGAAGTACACACATAAATTCTCTTAGGCGTACCGTTGATATTGGCTTTGACCTTCTTAATGTTTGACTTCCACATCTTGTTGGATCTTCTATGAGAATGGCTCACCTTGATTCCAAAATGAGCGCCTTTATCACATACTGCGCACTTTGCCACGACCTGCACCTCCTTGAATATATTAACCTATCGGTTTGCAACACGTCAATTTTAACAGAAGTGATAGTAGAATGCAAGCATTAATTTTAAAAAGTTATTCCTTTTTTTGGCTTTTCATTGTATAATCTGTATTAAAAAATGAGATGGAGGGATCGGTATGAAGATAGAGGTATCCACCGGCAACGGTGATGTCATTATTGAAAGTGAAGTAATTGCCCAGTATGCAGGACTAGCTGCCATTGAGTGCTTTGGCATTGTGGGAATGGCGACCGTCAGCATGAAGGACGGGCTGGTGAAGCTGCTTAGGGGTGACAGCGTATCAAAGGGCGTTAATGTAGTCGTGTCCGAGGATAATGAAATATCCATTGATTTCCATATTATTGTGTCTTATGGCGTCAGCATTTCCACTGTGGCAGAGAATCTGATGTCGACGGTGCGCTATAAGGTAGAGGAATTTACCGGAATGCAGGTTGCTAATATTAATGTATTTGTGGAGGGCGTACGCGTCATCGATTAGGAGGAGTTATGGATCAGGTAATCAGTGTAAAGGCAGAAAGTCTGCAATACGCCTTTTTGGCAGGGGCGAAGCGAATAGAGGAGAAAAAGGATTATATCAACGAGCTGAATGTGTTTCCGGTGCCCGACGGTGATACGGGAACCAATATGACGCTTACGATTACAGCGGCAGCTAAGGAAGTGGCGGCGATTAAGAAGCCGGATTTTGAGAATGTGACTAAGGCCATGTCCACCGGCTCCCTGCGTGGGGCCAGGGGAAATTCCGGCGTCATTTTATCCCAGTTAATCCGGGGCTTTTGCAAGGAGTTAGAAGGAAAGAAGGAAGTGAGCACCAAGGATATTGCCAATGCCTTTAACCGGGCGGTGGCAACGGCCTATAAAGCGGTAATGAAACCGAAGGAGGGCACTATTCTGACGGTGGCGAAGGGCATGGCGGATAAGGCCATGGAGCTTGGCACCTCAGATAAAAGTTTAGTGGATTTTGCCACAGAGGTGTTAGCCTATGGAAGGAACGTATTGAACCAGACGCCGGAGATGCTTCCGGTATTGAAGGAAGCCGGGGTGGTGGATTCCGGCGGAGAAGGTCTGATGACTATATTAGAGGGCGCTTATGATGCCTTAACCGGTAAGGTGGCTTATGATTTTTCAGACGGGTTTATGCCAGGGGAGTCCCATGGGGCGCCGGCGCCCGACGCCTCCGGATTAAAGCTTACCAATTCTGCCGGCATAGACCGGAAGGAGATTGACACTTCCCATATTAAGTACGGTTATTGTACGGAATTTATCATTATGATTGAAAAGGAATATAACCATCAGATCGAAAAGGAGTTTAAGTCTTATCTCGAATCAATAGGGGATTCCTTAGTTGTGGTTTCTGACGACCAGATTGTCAAGGTGCATGTCCACACCAATCATCCGGGACTGGCTTTTGAGCGGGGTCTGTCCTATGGATCCCTGACCAGCATGAAGGTTGACAATATGCGGGAGGAACACAGGGAGAAGGTCATTATGGAGGCCGAGAAAATGGCGGAAATTCAGGCGAAGGAGCGGGAGAAAGAAAAGCAGCCCAAGGTGAAGGAACCGGCGGCCCGCCGGGAATACGGATTTATTTCCGTTTCTGTCGGGGAGGGCATGAACGATATCTTTAAGGACTTAGGCGTGGATTACCTGATTGAAGGCGGACAGACCATGAATCCCAGTACGGAGGATATGTTAAACGCCATTGACAGGGTGGACGCTAATACCATTTATATCCTTCCTAATAATAAGAATATCATTTTGGCGGCAAATCAGGCCCAGTCCATGACGGAGGATAAAGAGATTGTTGTGGTTCCCTCTACGACTGCGCCGCAGGGCGTGGCGGCGTTAATCAGTTTTGACGCCTCTAAGAACGGGGAAGAAAATCTGGAAGCCATGAAGAAAGATATGGGCAGGGTGAAGACCGGCCAGGTGACTTATGCGGTACGGGATACCAGCATTGACGGAAAGAGCATTAACGCCGGAGATATTATGGGTATCGACGACGAGGGCATAAAAGCGGTATCTGCGGATTTGGCTGAGACAACGAAGGAACTGCTAAAGGAAATGGTAGATGAAGACAGCGAATTAATCAGCATATATTACGGAGCAGACGTAAAGGAAGAGGATGCGAAGGAATTAGCGGATTATGTGAAAAGCGTCTATGAGGACTGCGATGTGGAGTTAAATTATGGCGGTCAGCCCATCTACTATTATATCATGTCTGTGGAATAGGAATAAGGATGAAGATTACAGATTCTATTATGTCACTTAAGGGGGTGGGCCAGAAAACGGCCACCCTCTTTGCAAAGAAAAATGTATATACCATTGAAGATTTGCTAAAATTTTATCCGAGAAATTATCTAAGCTATGCGGAGCCGGTGGACATCCGGGAGGCGGAGACGGGAAGCCGGGTGGCGATTGAGGCTTCCATTCAGTCCTATGTGGACGTCCGGAAGATAAGGAGCCTGACGCTTGTGACCTGTCAGGTAAAGGACGGGACTGGAACGGTTAAGCTTACCTGGTTTAATTCCCCCTTTTTAAAAAAGGTTTTTCATGTCGGACAGACCTTTATTTTTGTGGGCGTGTTATCGGTAAGAAACCGCCAGCTTGTTATGGAGCATCCGGAATATTATACGAAGGAGCAGTATCAAAGACTGCTTTCCTCCTTACAGCCGGTGTATCCGCTGACAGAGGGACTGAGCAATAAGGTAGTGTCAAAAACGGTCCGGGCAGCCTTATCCCTGCTGCCGGAATTAGAGGATAAAGTGCCGGAGCAGGTCAGGGAGGACTGTGGGCTGATGCCGTTAGCGCAGGCCGTTAAGGGAACTCATTTTCCGGAGGGCTTTGACAGGCTGATTGATTGCCGCAACCGTCTGGTCTTTGATGAGTTTTTCTGGTTTCTGGTACATATGCGGCTAATCAGGGAGCAGACGGTCCGGGCGGAAAATCATTTTGTGCTTCAGGATTTTGGGGCCGTGGAGAAATTTGTCCATAATCTGCCTTTTTCGTTGACAAAAGGGCAGCAGGACGCCTTTCGGGAGATTCAGGCAGATTTGTCCGGCCATACGGTAATGAACCGGCTGGTACAGGGGGATGTGGGCTCCGGTAAGACGGTGGTGGCGGAGATGGCTATGTTGGCGGCGGTGGCAAACGGTTATCAGGCGGCGCTGATGGCGCCCACCGAGGTGCTTGCCATGCAGCACTATGAAGGAATTGCAAAGGATATGGAGCCCTTCGGCGTCCGTGTGGAAGTGCTGACAGGCTCCACAAGGGCGGCAGAAAAGCGGCGGATATATAACGCCTTAGCAGCCGGAGACATTGATATAGTAATCGGCACCCATGCACTGATTCAGGATAAGGTAAGCTATCAAAATCTCGCTTTGGTCATCACGGACGAGCAGCACCGGTTCGGCGTGCGGCAGCGGGAACGGCTTTCGGGGAAAGGGGAAGAACCCCATGTGCTGGTAATGAGCGCAACTCCGATTCCAAGAACACTGGCAATCATTTTGTATGGGGATTTGGATATTTCGGTCATCAAGGATATGCCGGCGTCCCGCAAACCCATTAAGAATTGCGTGGTGGGCCCGAAATACAGGCCGACTGCCTACAAATTTATGTTGGAGCAGATACAACAGGGGCATCAGGTGTATGTGATCTGTCCCATGGTGGAGGCCAGCGATAATGTGGAGGCGGAAAATGTGGTGGAATACCGCGAAAGTCTTGTGGATATTTTTCCCGGCAGTGTAAATATTGCCTGCCTTCATGGAAAAATGTCGGCGGAGGAGAAGAACCGGATTATGCAGGAGTTTGCCGATGGGAATATCCATATTCTGGTGTCCACAACGGTTGTCGAGGTGGGAATCAATAACCCCAATGCCACTGTCATGATGATTGAAAATGCGGAGAAGTTCGGCTTGGCCCAGCTTCATCAGCTAAGGGGCCGGGTAGGCCGTGGAGACGCCCAGTCCTATTGCATTATGCTTTGCGGAACGGACCGGAAGGAGGCTTTGGACCGTCTGGAGGTGCTCAATAAATCCAATGACGGTTTTTACATTGCCGGTGAGGATTTAAAACTCCGGGGGCCGGGCGATTTCTTCGGGGTAAGGCAGAGCGGGGATATGTATTTTCAACTGGGCGACATTTATTGCAATGCGGATATGCTAAAGACTGCCCATGATGCGGTGGATAAGCTGGAAAAATCCGGTTTCCCTCTCGATACGCTGGTGTCCGGTACGGAAATTTACAATATCCAGTTGTGATAAGCGGCATAGGTCTTAGCTTATCATTTTATATGGAAACAAATGAAGTTTTGGCAGAAGCGGGAAGGCAACAGGTTCTGGCTTATCATTTTATATGGAAACCAGCAGTTTGCAAATAATCCTTACATGGAAAATATTCCCAAGGGAGGCGTTGCAGCTCCTTTGGGAATATTCTCATTTCCTCTGTGGTTTAAAAAGCTGTGAAAATTACTTTCCGCTCATTTCGCGTTCCTGGGCCTCAATCATTTTCTTCACCATGTAGCCGCCGACAGAACCGTTCTGATAAGAGGTCAGGTCACCATTGTAACCATTTTTTAAAGGTACGCCAATCTCGCTGGCAACCTCATACTTGAACTTGTCCAAAGCGCCCTGCGCTTCCTTCTTTGTCTTACTACTCATGATATTCGCCTCCTTTTTCCATAGTGTCTATATGAAACAACATTTTCATGTTGTAAGAATATTATTTGAAGCAGGGAAAAAAATAAACTAGAAAGTCTTATCAGGAATTGAAAAATATAGAAAAATTAAGTATAATTTCAGCAAAAGCGTTGTGAAGGAGGTACAAGATGAAAATACATAAATTTTCCATAAAAAATACGATTTTACTATTGTGCTTAATCGGTTTGCTGACTGGCTGCGGAAAGCAGGAGGAACAGCAAGAAAAGCAGACTGCCGCCGACACCCAGGCGGAGACGACTGCCGTGGAGCCAGCCAGTGAGGAAACGCAGGAGCAGGCGTCTTCGGAGGAATTTGTCTTTACGCTTACCAGCAATAACAGCTGGGAAAACAATGGAATGAAGTGCGCCCAGTTTGACGGAATCATTAAGAACCAGACAGAAAGCGCAGGAAGCGACTGGAAAATCACCCTGCCGGTGCCGGAAGGGGCGAAGCTGGAAAGCAGCTGGAACGGTACCTACGCCATTGAGGGAACAACGCTTACCATTACGCCGGTGGATTACAATAAAGAAATCCCCGCCGGAGGCGAGATTACCCTCGGCTTTATTATGGATACCAGCGAAGCCTTTACTCCGGAATCCGGAACCCTGACTATTGGCGGAAAGGATTACGCATTAGGCGGCGGAGCAGGAAATAGTACGGAGGAAAAGCAGGAAGAAACCGAAGAGGAGATAAATCCCGATGCCGAGCAGAAGGAAGTAGCGGCAAAGGATACCTCCGGCACGCCGGTAGCCAACCATGGCGCGCTTTCGGTAAAGGGAACGGATATTGTGGATAAGGACGGCAAAGTGTTCCAGTTAAAAGGCGTTTCTACCCATGGCATTAACTGGTTCCCCGATTATGTCAATGAGGAGGCGTTTTCTTCTCTGGCAGGCTTCGGCGTCAACGCCATCCGGCTTGCTATGTATACGGCGGATAACAGCGGATATTGCAGCGGCGGTAATCCGGAGCAGCTAGAAGCATTGCTGGACACCGGAGTCAACGCCTGTACCAACCTCGGCCTTTACGCCATTGTGGACTGGCACATCTTAAGCGACAATGATCCTACCCAGTATCAGGAGCAGGCAAAGACCTTTTTTGAAAAGGTTTCCAAAAAATATGCAGACAACGACAATGTAATCTATGAAATCTGCAACGAGCCGAACGGCGGCACAACCTGGGAGACGGTCAAAGCCTATGCGGAGAAAATCATTCCCATAATCCGCAAGAACGACAAGGACGCTTTAATCATTGTGGGAACGCCCAACTGGTCCCAGGATGTGGATATTGCCGCAGACAACCAGATTACAGGACAGAGCAACATTATATATGCCGCCCACTTTTACGCCTCCACCCACAAGGACGATATCCGCAACAAGGTAAAGACGGCGAGGGATAAGGGCCTTCCTGTGATAATCAGCGAGTGCAGCATCTGCGAGGCTTCCGGAAACGGTTCCATCAACTATGACGAAGCCGATAAATGGATGGACTTAATCAACGAATATCATTTAAGCTATTTTGCATGGAACCTAAGCAACAAAGACGAGCAGTCTTCCCTCCTAAAGCCTTCCGTCACCAAAACCGGCGGCTTTTCCAAAGAGGACTTCTCCGAAACCGGAACCTGGTTCCTTACCCAATTCTCCCAATAAAACGAGGGCTGCTTTCTTTCTATTATCCGCAGGAATATAAGTGAATTACCGCCCCAGGTAATCCTTTTCCCAATTTTCCCGACACGCGGTTTTTTAGAAATCCGCTGCCGGGCTCTCCTGCATATTGCACGCGCAAAGAAGTGTCTGAGCGCCGGGTTTGGGGTGCTGGGCAAACATTTTGCAGCCACGCTTGCGCTCTGTTGAAAACGCAGCGGTACATAAGCGAAGGCCCTGTTAATTATATGCAAAACAGTAGATTTATAATAGGGCCTTCGCAAGTACCGGCGTTTTCAAAGGGGCTGCAAATGTTTCCCAGCCACCCCTTCCCGGCGCG
>CANREG010000006.1 GCA_947629565.1 uncultured Lachnospiraceae bacterium | reverse complement strand
TTGCCCACATTATACCCCAACCTGATTCGGTATTCAATAAAATTCGACGGATTGTAAAGCGCTTTCCTCTCCGGTTATTTATATTATAAATCCGGCAACGCCGGTTGTAAAACTTGTGTTACATTAAAATATGTTTGTATTACAAATATTTTTTGAACTTTTCGTGTCACGGATTTCCGGATTTTGAACCGGGTATCAAACTTATGCAATATATGAAAAAGTTTTGACACTAGTGACAAAAAAATCTCCGCCTGTTCTACAGACGGAGATTTTCTCTTATACATCTATTTCTTTTTAATCGTCGGATCTGTCGGATCCCAGTTCTGTGACTTGCTTATTTTCTTGATTACCGGCTTATCGAAAGGCCCCGGATTCTTCTTGTTGTTATAAATCAAAACCTGTGTGCCAATCTTACAGTTGTCATATATCCATTTGGCGTCTCCGGCCCGTAACCGGACACATCCATGGGAAGCCATGGTTCCCAGCTTATTGTACGCATTCACATCTAAAGAACGGTTATCATTCTTTACATTGTAATATACGGAATGGAACAGGATATCATCCGTCAGATGTTCACACCACTGCCCCCAGCAGGGTCCCATCAATTCATGCCAGCGCAGCTTGTCCCGAATCTTAAAGGTTCCTGTAGGAGTTCCTTTTCCCGCTGAACAGGTAAAAGCAATCACGGGAATCGTATATCCCTTATTGCCATCCTTGGCATACACCGTGACACAACTGGCCGTTCTGTTTACCTTAATATAATAAGATGATTTTTGCTTTTTCGTAAGCTTCTTTCTCACATCCTGAACAAGCTGGCCCTTTTTATTAAAATAGAATTTATACTCCCCCACATAATTCCATCCTGTGAGCGCAGCAAAGCTTTGTTTATCAAAATAGTATCTCTTGTTCTTATCGTCGCGGTACCAGCCGGATTGGATTGCGCCTTCCTCCGTAAAACAATAATATTTTCCCTCTACCTGCTGAACGCCTTCCTCGCCCTCGTACAGTTCTCCCGTCTCCGTAAGAAAATAATAGACCTTATTTTTTACCTGTACCGCCCCTGTCTTTAAGGAATAATCCTCATCAAAATAATAAGTCTTTCCTTTGATATCCTGCTTGCCAAACTTTTTGTACAGAGAGCCGGTTTCATCAAAATAGTAAAGTTTTCCCTCAATGCTATAAATCCCGGTAACTTTGACTCCATTTACAAAATAACTGGTCTTTTTGTCATCCCAGCCATTCTGATTCCGGTCATTAACTGTCACATCTGCGCCGGGAACTGCCGGTTGCGCCGGTACAGTGGTAGTTGCATAAGCATAACCGCCTGTATGTAAAATTCCACACAAGATAAATGCAAAACCCAAAATATACTTTGACGCCTTACTTCTCTTTTTCACAATCTTTCCACTCCTATTCTATTTCTTTTTCATTTCATACCCTGAACGTCTATTTTTTAATCTTTATCGTGCGCACAGAACTGTAATCCCCATAATAGGTCTGTCCGGAGATAATCCGGTACGCCCTTACCCGAATATAGTATTTCTTGCCCTTTTTAAGCTTTTTAAGAATACAGGAAGTCTTCGTCATTCTTTTAGTAGATGATTTTTTAAATTTTCTGTTGGAAGCATATTGAATCTCATATCCGGAAACATTACTAAGCTTCTTAAAAGTAACCTTAACTTTCTTTCCCTTCAGATTCTTTGCCTTCAGCTTACTAACTTTCCCCGGTTCATTTGAAGCCTTACCGCTTCTGGCGTTATACTCCTTAAATACCCATTTTCCCGCCGGAGAGAGATCCCCTTTTGCCCAGCCGCTTTTTTTCGTTGTACCGGCTTTCAATAAAGAGGCCGTCTCTGCTTTATTGCTTAAGCTCCATGCAAAATAACTGATTCCGTTTTGGTCTAAAAGATCCAGCCATTTCTTTGCCTCGGCTGTATTGATAGCGCCTGCGCCACTGGCCTCTGATACGCCATACTCCGTTACCATAACCGGAAGCCCGTTATTCAGAGCCGTCCGAAGCTTATCCCGATAGGATTCCTTATGGGTAGCCGCATAAAAATGCAGCGTGTACATAATATTATCATAAGCAAGGGGCGACTTTGACGCCTCGTCCACATCCTGAGACCAGTTAGGCGTCCCCACTATAATTACGGCATCCCCGTCATTTTCCCTGATAACCGGAATAACCTCGTTGGCATATTTCTTAATATCCTCCCAACCGGTTCCGCCGTTAGGCTCATTACAAATCTCATACAGCACATTATCATAGGATGCATATTTCTCAGATATTTCCTTAAAAAACTGCTTTGCTTCGTTTTTATATTTAAGAGGCGTCTGGTCATTTAACACATGCCAGTCAATAATCACATACATTCCAAGCTCAGTGGCCGCCTGCACTCCGGTATCAATGCGCTGTTTTAAAACTGACTGCACCTGACTCTGAGATTCTGAAGCTCCCGCCTTATCACAATATCCATAATATTCTGTTGTATACATTGCCAGTCTTATAGCACTCACGGAATACTTATCTCGTAATGTCTGAAATGCTTCCTTTGAAATATATGGATACCCCACATCCCAATTAATTCCATGGGTACTGACGCCCCGAAGCTGCACTGCCTCTCCGGTCTTTTTGCTGGTCAGCCTGGTTCCTTCCACCTTAAGCGCACCATATTCTTCCACAGCAGTTGCTGCCTGAGCAGAAAGTTTTCCGCCAGAGAAAAACAAAACTGCTGACAATATAACCACCGTACATCTATAAAAGAAACGATCCTTTTTCAAATTCCTGCCGTTTTGTTGTTCTATATGCATCTTAAGGTTTCCTCCTTATCTGTTATTCATCAGACGAATTGGTCTGTGTGGGAGATTCTGTTGTCTTATCTTCCGTGAACTCATCTCCATATCCGGTCTCTGCCGTAATAGCAGAACTGATTCTCTGTACTTCAGAAGACGGCGTATATGTCGTATCCTCGGGATACAAAAACTCATGCAGATGCTCCACATTACTGAGCAAATCACAGGGAACCACAACACTTCCCTTGCTGCCTAACGTTGGCGTCTCATTAGCCAGCGGGAATCCCACATTATCCCCTAAATCATAACCAAAAGCATCCTTTGCCAGACTAAGAATCTGGGACTTGCTCATATTCGTGGCAATCTGCGGGAAGATCGTGTTGATCAGGTCTGTAATGGTACTGAAATCAGATTCCTTTGCCTTCTTCACCATAGCTGAGATAACCGCTCTCTGCCGCTGGGTTCTCTCAAAGTCACCGTTGCCCACCTTTCGGATTCTGGCATAAGCAGTCGCCTGGGTTCCGTTCAGTGTCTGCTCGCCTGCAGACCATACGCCGTCTGAGGCAATTCCGGTAACCTGAACCTGCTCCTGCAGATTCTTATTCAGATTGTTAAGCTCATTGCTCTTCACGTCAATGGTAACGCCGCCTAATGCGTCAATGGCATTGGTCAATGCCTTGAAATCTACAGACACATAATCTGTAATATTCAAATCCAGATTCTTATTCAACGTCTCCACTGCACAGATTGGCCCGCCTAAGAAATAAGCATGGGTAAATTTCTGAGTGCCTCCGGAACCTGTTGCCATCTCCAGAAAACAGTCACGGTATACAGAGACCAGCTTAACCTCTTTCGTGTCGTTATTGATACTGGCGATAATAACCGCATCGCTGTGCGCCATACCCGGCTTGGTCATATCCACGTTATCCCTGGTGTCCAGACCAAACAGGGCAATCGTCTTATATTTTTCTGTCATAGTCTCCGTCACGGCATCACTGACGTCGATCTCCTCCTTGGGAGTGTCGTCCGCTGCAATCAAATCCAGCGCATGGTTGACATAATACCACCCATATCCGGCAACCAACCCAATAAAAATGAGAATTTCAAAAAACAAAATCAGTCCCAGACGCTTATTTTTACTCTTTTTCTTGCGTGATTTACTCATGGAATCAAATCCTCCTAGCTTTCATTCTTACTCTACTGTAACTGATTTTGCAAGGTTTCTCGGCTTATCCACATCCAAGCCCTTTGCCACAGAAACGTAGTAACCAAACAACTGTAACGGAATCACTGCCAAAGACGGAGTAAGGCAGGGATGCGTCTTGGGAATATACACAGTAAAGTCTGACGTATCCTCCATCACGCAGTTGCCCTTGTTGGTCAGTGTAAAGATATAACCGCCTCTGGTCCGCACTTCCACAATATTGCTTATCATCTTTTCATATAAATCCGGCTGTGTCACAACTGCCACAGTCAGCACCCCATCTTCAATCAGAGAAATCGTCCCATGCTTTAACTCACCGGCTGCATAAGCCTCTGAATGAATATAGGAAATCTCTTTAAGTTTCAGAGAACCCTCCAGCGAGGTGGCATAATCCACACCTCTGCCTAAGAAAAATACATCCTGGGCGTTGGCGTATTTGCTCGCAAACCATTGTATCCTCTCTTTGTCTCCCAATATCTCCTGTATCTTGTCTGGCAGGCTTTTCAGTTCCCCCAAAAGCTCTGCATATTCTTCCTTAGATATGGTTCCCCGAATCTCGCCAAACATAATGGCTAACAGGTCAAGCGCCGCTAACTGGGTGCTATAAGCCTTTGTTGTGGCAACGGAAATCTCCGGTCCTGCCCATGTGTACAACACATTATCCGCCTCTCTGGCAATGGTAGAGCCAACCACATTGACAACGCCTAGCACCTTGACTCCCATCTCCTGGGCTTTCCGCAATGCGGCAAGAGAATCCGCCGTCTCACCGGACTGACTTATGATAATTACCATGGAATTCTCTTCTAAAATCGGATCACGATACCGAAACTCGGACGCTAAATCGACCTCCACAGGAATTCTCGTCAGTTTTTCAATGACGTATTTGCCGGTAACGCCTACATGATAGGCGGAGCCGCAGCCGATAATATAAATCCTCCGAAGCTTCTCAATCTCCTCCCGGTCCATATTCAACTCCTCGATAACAATTCTGTCATCCTGAATCCGCGGATTGATGGTATCAAGCACAGCCTTGGGCTGCTCATAGATCTCCTTTAACATGAAATGCTCATAGCCGCCCTTCTCCGCTGCTTCCACATCCCATTCTATGGTCTTCGTCTCCTTGGTAATAGACTCCATATCCTCATTGTAGAATGCAATTCCCTCACCGGACAACTCGCAAATCTCCCGGTTCTCAATAAAATATACTTCTCTCGTATACTTAAGAATGGCCGGTACATCCGAAGCAATAAAATTGCCCTCCCCTGAGGCACCTACAATTAACGGTGAATCCTTGCGCACGGCATACATCCGATCCGGAAATTCCTTAAATAATATACCCAGAGCATAGGAACCCTGTACCCTGTGCATAACCTTCTCCACCGCATGTAGAGGATTGCCGTCATAATAATAATCCAACAAATGTGCGACTACCTCCGTATCCGTGTCAGACACAAAAGTATAGCCTTTGGATACCAATTTCTCCTTAAGCGGCTGGTAATTCTCTATAATTCCATTGTGTACCACAGCAATGCTTTTATCCTTGTTAAAATGTGGATGGGCGTTGGATACGGATGGCTCTCCATGAGTTGCCCATCTGGTATGGCCAATACCAAGCGTTCCGGTAATCTTCTTGCCGTCACCTGTCAAATCCCGTAAAGCCTGCAGCCGTCCTTTAGCCTTGACCACCTCAATATCCTTACCGTCATACACGGCAAGACCGGCGGAATCATATCCCCTGTACTCAAGCTTTGCCAGCCCGTCAAGCAGGATTGGCGCTGCCTGTTCCTTGCCGATATACCCGACAATACCACACATACAATTTCCTCCTTGTTCTGTGTATTTCAAATTACAAAGTCATCAAGATTATATCACTTAAACCAATGTTTTACAATATGCGTTTCTTCATAATTTCCATAAGATTTTCTTAAAATATATGCACCCTCTTAAAAATATTTGCGGAGTCCCCCAACTGCATAAAAGCAGAAATAATAAAAAGACTGGAATAGGTTCAGTCCCATATACCGGTATACGCCAAAGGTCATGGCGGCAGATTTTAATTTATTGCCGGACTTCGAGCCTTTCATTACGCGGTATTTCAGTAAAGGTTCATTTATCCCATATGCCATATCATAATCCTTTAATATGGAAAGCCACATAATATAATCCTCATGAAGCTTCTCCTGTTCCATGGGATACCGCTTTGCCACCTGGGAAAGCACCATAACCCCGGAGGTGTTTAACACATTTCCCTTTAGCAGCTCCTTATAGCTAATGGTTTCCGGAATGCCAATGATCTTTCCCGACAGCTTCCCGTCCTGATCCATAAGCTCCCTGCCGGTAGAAGAAAGCACCGCCTGATGCTCCTCCATTAATCGAACCTGCTTTAATAGCTTATCCTCCGTCCAGTAATCATCTGCGTCCAAAAAGGCAATGTATTTACCCCTTGCCAGTTCCATTCCCTTATTGCGGCTCTTTGCCACTCCCAGATTTTCAAGATTATGGACATAAATCACCCGTTCGTCCTGCAAAAAGGGCCTGATGACGTCCGACGTCCCGTCATTGGAATTGTCGTCTATGATAACCAGTTCCAGTGAAACCGCCTGCGCAAGCACAGACTGAATGGCCTTTTCGATATAGCGTTCGCAATTATAGGCCGGCATAACTACCGAAACCAGAATTTCTTCCATGTCCATACCCTCACTTTCTTCCTGCCTTTACTTTTTTCCTCGCCATGTTCCATATATTTTTCAGCATGGCGCGGTTAATATACAGTGCAAACATACTGCCCACAATCACATTCACCACATCAAAATATACCGTATGCATCCATGACAATACGCACATCCCTGTCAAAAACAGAATATATCCGAAAATATTCAGATACTTATACTTTATATATTGGAACTTCAACACATTTTTCATTCTGTAAAATGCTAAAAACATATAAGAGACGAGAGTCGAGACAGACGCCGCATAAATGCCGATGACCCGCACCAGTGCAAAATCGATGGCAAGATTTACCATAGCCGCAATAATGGTGGTTCCGCCTACGCTTTTTGTTTTCTTATGGGCAATATAGATGCCTCCGAAAAAGGAGGACACGGAGGAAAACAGCATAGACATTAAAAGTATGGGCATCTGGGCGTAAGCCTCATCATAATCCCCCTGTATCAGAATCAGGAACAGAATTGGCGTGGCTGCAATTAACATGGCCAAAATTCCTGATAATATGCGCATGATATTGTCAAACATTTTCCCGTAATACTCTGCAATATCTTCATCTCTTGCGCTTAGCGAGGCATTCTCCTGCCAGGCCAGAGTAAACGCGTTATTTGCCAGGGCAAAAATGGAAGGGATTTTGTTTGCCACCCCATAGACCGCCGTAGCGTCAATGCCGATAAATTTTAGCAGCACCAGACGGTCAGAAAAATGAAGAAACCACAAGGACAGGGAATTGGGAATCATAGGCCATGAATAACTGATAATCTCCTTAAGGCTCGCACCCGAAAAAAGTCTGCTGTCAATCTGGGAAGGAATCTTTGCCTTTATCAGAATGATTATCAAAGCCATAAGCGTAGACAGGGTTACCGCCAGCAGCGCCCCCGTCAGGCCGCCATTTCCAAAATATACAAAAACAACCACCAAAAGCATATTGACCACGGGCTGCACAGAGGTGCAAAGCGCATAAAGCTTAGGCTTCGACAATCCCCTTACCACCTGGGACAAAGTCAGAAAAATAATATCCACAAAAAAATATACGCATATAAATAACCGGATAGAGGGAGAGAGTCTGTAAAGTATAAAATACAGCGCTAATAAAGCGGCAATAGAGGAGGCCACAACAAAGAAGAGCACATTCGTGATAATTCTCTTTCTGTTCTCCGCATTCTCCCGGCAGTCCATCAGAAAACGAAATGCCGCCGTCTGAACCTGAAGGGTTGCAACCGGCAGAAACAAAGACACTAATGTGGTAATCAGGTCATAGGTTCCATATTCTGCCTTGGTAAGCCGTTCCGTGATGATTGGCAGGGTAATAAGCCAGGACAGCTTGGGCAGAATGGTGCCGATTGACATTATAAACGTATTTTTAGCCAGCGAGGTTTCTCTACTCATGATTTTCTTTCTTCCATTCTGATATGCACACAAAACAATTCTGCTTTTGAAGCGCTTCTACGCAGCGTGTAATCGTATTTTTTTCTTCATCTATATGTTCCATCATATGGTTTACTGCCTCTGTCAGCTTGTCCCCGTCACAGGCAGGATCCGTTATATCAAAAATGTATGCGGACTGCCCTACCGCCGCTGTCAGTTCTCTGTACTTTACCGCCCAGCCCAACGCAATTACCGGTATGGCGTTTCGGTAGGCGTGCACAATTCCATGGAACCGTGAACACAGAATAAATTCAAAATTATTCACAAAAGCGTCGTACTCCATGCAGGAGAAATCATTTTTGAGCAGATGCACCCGCTCCTCCCTGTCGTACATTTCTGCTATTTTCACACAGTAGGGCATATCCTCTCCGGAGTGACGAAAGATGTACACTTCCCTGCCGCCTTCTAAAAGGCAGTCAATCATTCTGCGGTAATGAGCTAGAATCTGCTCGTCATTGCCATGGCGAAAGCACTGCTTATTGGGTACAATTCCCACATTCTTCTTTGTTTTTATCTCCGGCAGGCATAACGGCGGCACTTCCTCGTAGATATTCCCATAATCAATCCCTGTGTTTTGCAGTACCAAATCACAGGACAACCGGACATTCGTCAGGCCAAAGTCACGGGTTAACAGCTCGTATCCCTCCTGTTCCCTGGCATAGACCACCTTAGGATATTTTAACAGCTCCGCAATCTCTTCCTTCAGGTATTCCAGCTTCCTGCTATACTGAAAGGGGCCAAAGGACTGGGGCATAATATACATGGGTATGTTATGCTGCTTCGCCAGCCGTATGGTATTTAAAAAATTTTCATTGGTGCGCTTAGACCACTTATCCCCCAATGCAAAGCCGCTGACGTCTACAATCAAATCCATATCTGCGATATATTTGGAAGCATCAAAAAAATTCCAAAGATTAGAACGTTTTCCCTTGACTGTCCAAATACATGCCTTCGCCACTGCAACCAGAAAATTAAATACGGCCTGACCGCCGCCAAGAGCAATATATCTCCCTTCCCTGGAAAAACAAATTTGCCTGAAATGCACCTGGTGTAACGCCGGGTCCCCTAAGCCGCAGCCAAAATAGATTTCACTGTCCGGGATTCTTTTTCGCAGTTCATCTATGGCTACAAACAGCATGGACTGCGCTCCCTTATTATTAAAATTTGCACCGGTAATCAATACATTTACTGGCATTTGTGCTTAACTCCTTTTCATGGCTTTCTTTAATGTAAGCTTTATATTTTTCCAAAGCAGACTCCGGGATAAAAGCCGGGGCGTTTCCCGATATGCGGCTCCTACTCTTATCTTACGAAGCCTTTCCCGATACCAGCGCTGCAATTTCCCTGTCACAGAAGGCGCGCTCACCCAATCCCCGGTAATATTAACAGGATGGGGCAACTCCTTTTCCTTCAGCGCGGAATAGACCTGGTTATTCTTTCGCTGTTCTAAATGTTGGCTGGCTGCCAGTTTATCCGCTGCTGCCTCATAATATTCAAAAGCGTCCCGGCACTGATTCCACACCTTTTTTCCTGCTGCCGTTCTTATAATGACGCTGCTGCTGCCCCGCCGGTCAGCATGCTCGCCTGTATAGTTATCTCCCACGGAAATATCCGCTAACATATTTAATTTATCCAGACAGTACAGACACCGTTCCGGCTGAAAATAATCTTTAACCTTCATTCGTTCTGCGCTATTTAACTTTACCTTTTCACCATTATCCGTAACCATCTGCACCCCGCCGGGCCAGCCTCCCGCCTCCTTGGTACGAAAATAAAGCTGGGCCATGGTTTTCCCGGATAAGGCCGGATGCCGGCCAAAATAGGAAATCACATTTTCCGTCATTGTCCGGTCACAGAACAACCCGATTATAAAATATCGGCTCCTGTCTAAATGGCAGACGTCCATAAGCTTACTCATCCCATGGACAAAGCAGGACGTTCCCACTAAAATAATCCGCTCCTCCGGATGGGCCAGAATATAAGAAGCTGCCTGGCTTTGGGATACCGGCAGATATCTGGATTTCTGGGTTGCCTCTAAGGAATCGTCTTTCGTAAATCTCCGGGTGTATGCTCCTTTTTCTCTGTAGTCATGCCCCTCTACTAAAAATGCAGAGGTATATTCCCCGGACTGTAAAAGCCGGTATACCAACTCTGTCACAATCCCCCCGCTGACTCCCTTTTTTCTTCTTTGAACGTCCAACGTACCTGCCGTATATACAGCCAAATAAGGGCCAAACCAAAAATCACTGTCTTTGTCCTTATTCCGGGATAACAATCTGGTGTAATCCACGCTATATCCGGGGCAGACAGAAACGCAGCGGCCACAGTCCACGCAGCGCTGCCTATTAACTACGGGCTCCCTTAATCCCCCGCCATTCATTTCATACCCTATGCAGTTCTTTGGGCACACCTCCTTACAGATTCCGCAGGAGATACATAATCCCTGTTCTGCCACAACCTCAACTGTATCCATTCCAAACGCCTTTCCTAATCAACAGTCTGTCCTCTCATTTCCTGTGTTTCTTAATATCCATCCACCAGGAAAGCTCTATCTTTGCCTTGTGGAACAATGTCACAGGATTTAACAATCCCACATCAAAGAAGCGCACATGATTTTCCCTGTATAACCTGAGAATTTCCCAAAGCTTTCCAAATCCCCAATGCTCAATAAACACATCCACCAGCTTTCCCAAAGCCAGCCGGTCAATGTGGGCGTAGCCGAATTCTTTTTTGGACAAATGCTCCCGCAAAAAAACATAGCGGTTAATGAGCACCCGGATTCTGGTGTCAAACCGTTTTTCGTCCTTATGGGAGGTCAGCGTCTTTCCGCCCCGGGTAACACAGTATATGGTTCTGTCTGAGGCCGCTGTCTTTGCGCTGTAAAATGCGCATTTTGTCATGCACATGATATCATTGGATACCATAATCTCATCAAAAACAATCTGATTTTTCTCCACAATCTCCCGGCGAATCAGCTTTGACCACGGAGTGCAAAAGCCGTATTTCAACTCCGTGAGATTCTTAACCGTCGGCTTTTGCCTGTAGTGTTCCACTAACTCCATATACATCACATGCCGGGAAGATACCTGACCGGTTACCACATCCATACTGGTGGGCGGAAAATATACCATATCATAATCCGAATCCAGATACGGGGCTATGGACTCATAAAATCCATCCGTAAAATAATCATCTGCATCTGCAAACAGTAACCATTTCCCTACAGCGTGTCTCAAGCCTACATTCCTGCTTGCTCCTGCGCCTTTCGTCCCCGTGTCGTTTGCATAAAGCTCTACCCTGGGAAATTGCTTAAGCTTCTCCATAAGCTCCTCCATAGGCACACTGCTGTTGTCATCTACGACTACGACCTGAATATCCTTCCGCTCCGGAATGGTTCCCAGCAGGGTAAGCAGAGAATCCGGGGTATTATAATGCGGTACAATAATCGATACGTTATAATGATTCATCCTTCTTTTCCCCCGGAATTTGCGTCATTGTCAGCCTGTTCCTGACTGTTTTGATAATCTAATCTTCTCACATGATACTGCACATCTTCAAGTATCTTTCTGTTAGCTGCAATAATATCCGCCTGCAGACCGATGATCCCGGTCATGCATCCCATCATCATCAGGGTGGAGGACAAGATCAGGGATTGTACATGTCCCGCTGCCCCGCCGGTAAAGAAATACACCAGGTAGCGGATTCCCAAAATCAATCCAATCAGAAACATAACTGTACCGATACTCCCGAAAAACCGCAGGGGCTTGTACATCATAAAGGACCTTATAATCGTCACCATGGATTTCTTGACATAGCCGAACATACTGCTGAACAGCCGGGATTCCCGAAGCTCTTCATTGGTCCGGACCGGCACGGAGGTCATAGCCAGCTTCTCATGGCCTGCCTGAATAATCGTTTCCAGAGTATAGGTATATTCATTGACCACATTCAGCCTTAAAGCCGCCTCCCTGCTGTATGCGCGGAACCCGCTGGGGGCGTCGGGAATATCCGATTTTGAAGCTACCCTTACCGTCCAGCTTCCCACATGCTGCAGCTTTTTCTTAAGCGGGGAAAAATGCTCTGTGTCGTCAATGGGCCTCTCCCCGATTACAATATCCGCTTTTCCTTCAAGAATGGGCCTCACCAGTTTTTCAATGTCCTCTCCGCAGTACTGGTTGTCTGCGTCCGTGTTGACAATAATATCCGCTCCGGCCCGAAGACAGGCGTCCAATCCCGCCATAAAGCCCTTGGCAAGACCTTTATTCCGACGGAAATTTACCACATAATGCACGCCCCAGTTCTTCGCCACCTCCACTGTATTGTCGCTGCTCCCGTCATTGATAATCAGGTATTCAATCTCATCAATGCCGTCAATGTGCTTCGGCAAATCATTCAGGGCAATCTCCAAAGTCTCCGCCTCATTCAGACATGGTATTTGAATTATCAGCTTCATGTTCTTTCTCCTTTTTGCTTGCTTATTGTAATGAATGATATCTCTCTCGTATCAGATGATATAAATCCTCATCCCACATGCCGGCCCATTCATTCTTGTCTAACTGACAGACATAATCCGGCGCATATAAAGCCAGATTCTCTTTTAAATTACCTAGCACAATATCTCCAGCCCCCGGCGCAATTCCTTCTTCATCATAAATGATATCTTCCTCGTCATAACACTGAAAAAGCAGGGTTTTTTTATAGGTATCCGAGCCGATGCAATATATATCGGCGCCATACAGCCGTTCAAGCTCCTTATCCTGTACTAACTCCTTTCCTGCATCGGCCAGTTTCAGTCTTCTTTCTGAAGCCGGAGAACATTTTTGCTGCTCTACCTGCCAGAACAGGCACACAGAAAAGATAATAGCCGCCGTGCAGATGGCAACCATCTGCCTTCTCCTGTATAAAAACAGAAATCCTGCAACAAAAGCTGCCATCAGGGACACAGCGATGCCCAAAGCCCATTTGGAAAATCTGGGATTTAAGGGATTTCTCGCAAAGGGAATAAAGAAGAAAAATGAAGTAACCCCCTCCTTTATACACTTGTCCGCAACCTGAGGATACATATACAGAAACAGAACCCCTCCTGCAGCCAGAGTCAGGGCGATTGTCCATAACGCTAATTTGGGAAAATCCGTTTTCCGATACCCTTTCAAAAGAAACAGGCCGATCAGGAGAAATACGCCGATAAAAGGAGCGCAATATCTGGTATATGCCAGAAAACGGACCTTGCCGTTAGAGGCTCCGGTCAGCGCCGTGGCTGCCGCCATTCCCCACAGGGCAAAAGCGGAATAAAACAGTAATACAAATATTTTCCTGTCTGTTTCTCCCCTTCTCAATTTTTTGAAATTCTTTATCATAAAATATATAACCGCTGCAGTAGCCAGAATGAGAATCCCCCCGGTTTCAACGGCCATGGCCCCCGCCTGATTCAGAAAACGGCAGAGCAGGTCCTTAATGCCGTCTAAGGACAGCAGCGCCCGGTAACGCCATGTTCCCGTTGCCACGTGTTCCACGGAATTCTGCATTACCACGCCCGCGTCCTTTTGGTACAGGTGCACCTGTACGAATTCCACAAGCCGGCTGCCGCAATATAGGCCCGCTGCAAAAACAACAGCGAAGGACGCCGGCTGTATCAGCCATTTTCGGTAGACAAGCAGATATAGCAGCAAAAGAAGCAGCATGGCCGCATAGATAATCAGACATCTGCTGTGTACCAGATACGCATATGCAGCTACCAGCCCAAGCACTGCGGAAAGCGCAATCCGCTGCTTTCCTGCCGCTTCTGAAAGTTCCAAAAGCAGCAGCGCCGTCAGCCACATTATTAACATCAATGGAATTTCATTATAAAGATATCCGCGGAAGAACAGAATCAACGCATTGCAGGTACATACGAAAGACACGGCAATGCTGAAGCACTTAGAGCATTTCAGATTCTTTCGCAGTATCCGGTATGCCAGCACAACAATCCCCGCATGCACAATGATATTGGCAAAAAGCATGGCTCTGTAAATCGTTACCGGATTGGAAAAAATCCTGTAAACGGGAGCCAGCCATATGGTATATCCAAAATTATAAAATTTCTTCATGTGCATATATGCACTCCAGTCATACCCTGCAAAATAAGCTGCTCCCGCCATTGTATACGTCTCGTCAGAGGATATGGGCAGATGGCGAAGCAGGGGCGTCCAGCCCAACAGCAGAAGAACCCCCAAAAACAAGGCGGCATAAATCGTCCCTTCCCTGCGGCTCTCTATAAATCCGGTCACTCTTGACCAGATGCCTCTCTTCTTTTCCAAAACCAGCCACACCACCCCGAATACCGGCATGGCAAAAAGCAGCGACTTTACAACTTCCATGGATTTCTCCTTATCATCTTCGGATTATTTGGCTTTTTTAAGCTTATTGCCCTTGTTCACCAATTTTTTGATATGCTTCTGGTCAAGGCTCAGGGCGTCCTCTTTGGATTTTCGCGACGCAATCACATTCTTCTCCAACGTAACCTTATTAAAGGGAGAGCCGGAAAGGGAATATATCTTTAATCCATTCTGATACCCGGTAATCTTGTTATTCGATATGGTAGTAGAATATTTACCCCACTTGCTGATTTTAGAATCTAAGCCTACATAAATTCCGGTAGAGCGGTAATTCTTTGCCTTATGCTTTACATTGACCGTATTCCCCTTAATGGTCAGGCCCTTAATATCATAAGCGTTGATTCCTTCCCCTTTCGTGGTAACAATCGTATTATTGGTTATCTGAATATTTTCAAAAAAGCTCTTTCCCACCCGGTTCGTGCCAATTCCTCTGGCATACCGAATCTTACACCCGTCGATAACGATATTCTTACAGGGCGTATCATCCCACGGCTGCGCAGAAGGTGCATTGGACTGGGCGTACGTATTGTCAATCTGAATCGCCTCCTGATTGTTCTCCTCAATAATCCTGCTGCCTTTCACATCCATATTACAGTTTAATATCTTTCCATTCTCAATACCCGAAAACTCAATATAGTGACCATTGTAATTATTCTTAAAGCTGCAGTTCTCTATCGTTATATTCTTCCCATGGAAAAACAAAAATGTACAAAATCCGGGATAAAATCCATTTTTCTTTTTGGATTTGGTCGGATCGGGTTTCGTAGTGGTTACCCACATACCGCCCTGTACCGTAATATTGCTGATACTGTTATATTTTCCCTTCGCCGGCGTTCCGTTCATCAGACAGCCTCTTCCTGCATTGGTCTGAGTGATGGTTGCCCCTTCCGCAATAATCGTGGTATTGCTGTAAAGCTGAAGGGTGTAGCGCAGATCATAATTGCCCGGCTGGAGGGTAACCTTAACGCCATTGTCCCCATTGCTCTGCAGGCACTTTTTTAAAACGTTACTGGTATCCTCACTTCCATTAGGGGATATCACATATTCCTTTACACTGCCCGCCTGAATCTCCTCCACTACGGAAGCCGCCTTTGCTGTCGACGGAAGCAGGCAGGCAACCAGAAAAACTAATAGAAATGATTTCCCTTTTATCATATTCAATTCCTCCTTAAGATTCATTTTTATCAGGAATACTTACTTCTGTATTATATCCGTAATTATCACTGAAAACAAGAGTCAATCTCTGATTTTACTTTTTCATCTACTTGTGATAATATTGTTAGGAATTTTACACATTCTTTTCAATTTTCTCTGCCACAATAGCAGAATACATAACGAAAGGGGACAACTAAATCATGAAACAACTTAAGGAACATCAACTGGCGGCAATTTTTTATCTTTCATTGCTATGTATCCTGACATTATTGCCGGGCAGCCATAGCAAAGCGGCGACTGTATACTATGATGTCACCACTTTCGGCGCCACGGCAAATGATACGAAGGATGACGCTGATGCCATTCAGGAAGCTCTGGATCAGGCAAATGCAGAGAATATTACATATGTTACTTTTCCTGATGGCACCTTTTACTTAGAGGACACGCTTATCGTCCATTCCAACACGGTGATTCAGTTAAGCCCGAACACCGTCATTACCCGGGATATAATCTTTTCCGATGAGAATATGATTCGTACCGGCGACTATGATTATTCGTCCGAGAAAGTCGGAGGCTATGACTTAGCCAGCAACATTACCATCACCGGCGGAACCTGGGATGGCGGCAATATTGAAAAAGCCGCAAAGGGCGCTACAAGCAACCTGATTTATCTCGGACACGCCAGCGGTATTAATATCACCGGCATCACCGTGAGAAACTGTTACGGTGCCCATGCCATCGAGTTGGCAGGAGTGAAGGACAGTGTAATCAGCAACTGTACGATTACCGGTTTCCGGTATGCACCTAACAATTTTACAGCCGAAGCTATCCAGTTGGATACCTGCTATGAATCAGCTGACGAGGAATGGACTCCGGGATACATGTTAGACGGAACGGAATGCAGAAATATTATCATCGAGAACAACACGATTATTGACTACCCGAGAGGAATCGGGGCTCATCATAGCCTGAGCGGGCATGAGATTTCCGACGTCGTAATCCGCAACAATACGATGAAGCGAAGCTCCACTGCCACACAGTACAAGTGCAGCAGCTGTGTCTTTTTAATCGGGGTAAAGAACTTTACCATCAGTAATAACACATTTAATTACTATGACTACGGCACATGGGTAAAACAGTCCACTAATGTTCAGGTAACCGGCAACCGGTTCATGTACAACAATGTCCGCAGTATGATTATCGAAGGGTGCGACGCCAACAACGGAACCCATTCCTTTGTGGTGACCAAGGACGATATTGGCAAGAAGAAATTTGTCTTTACCTGCGGCAATATCCAAAAGGGTAAAGTCAAGACTAAGGGGAAGACTTACAAATTCACGAGAAAGAAAAAGAAAGTAAAACTTACATTGAAGAAAAAGATTAAGGCAAACCAGGTTGTGAAATTCTACGGAACCGACAATTACGGCAACGTCTTTTACCGCAAATATAAAGTACCCAAACCGGCTAAAAAGAAATAATCTTTCACTGTGAGACAAAAAACGGAAATCTGCAAATTGAAAAGCGCAGATTTCCGTTTTCTTTATGGAACTTAAACATCATTTTTCCCGTCTGTTACACACAAAAGCGCCCGCACACTTTGTAATCCGAAAACCCTTTCTTGTCTTTTTTTCTACAAAGTTTCGAAAATCCTTGTACCGGTCCAGTATATACTGGTTCTGATTCCCGTGGCAGGATAAAATATACTCGATTAAAGGCTCTGCTTCGGTAACGAACAACTCATCCTTATACTCTCTCTTTTGTATATCAGTAAAATAAGGGGACAGCAATGCTTCTCCGTTTTCCATGCCAAACCGCTCATAAAGCCGCTCGGCTGCCAGAACAATCTGACTGTTAAAGCTTTGCACCAGTTGGGTAACCTCCTGCATATGGGAAATGCCATAGGTACTGCATACCAGCCTTCCTCCCGGCTTTAAAACCCTCCTGATTTCCCCAAGCACCCCTGACAGATTATCACAATAAAACAGCACATGGTTTGCCATTACCAAATCAAAAGCTCCTTGTTCATACGGAATCTCATGGCAATCAAAGGAATGAAAAGAAAAGCGGGAATCCTCCTGCCCTACTTCTCTTCTTGCATCCCGAAGCATTCCTTCCGATATGTCATTTAAGACAATATGTACCTTTCCCGGCAGCCCGGAGATATTTTCCCGCCAGATTGTCCCGTTTCCACAGCCAATCTCCAATATCCGCATACCGCTTTCTATACCGCACTGTTCGTAAAGCCATGGGAACCAGCCCTGTTCATTTTTGGAAAACCGTTTATGCAGACGGATTCGCGCAGATATATTCTTGGCATTCTGATACTGCCCCTTCAGACTGTTCTCCATTCCTGTCAGATGAATCAGGTTAAGCATCTGGCTCCAGTCAATCTCCTGCTCTTTGTCGATAGCCTCCGTCGTATCTGCAATGGCCTTTGCCACCAGCTGCATCTGCTCTATCCGATCCACAATCAGCTTTTGCTGAAGGTTCAGAGAATTCCGAAGCATCTTGTAATCGATATCCTCTACCAGCAGATTTCGAATATCCTCCAGAGAAAAGCCCAGATATTTTAAAAGGAGAATCTGCTGCAGCCTGGCCAAATCAGCTTCCGAATAAAACCGGGCGCCGGATTCCGTCACATAAGAGGGCTTCAAAATATTCTGTTTGTCATAATAACGGACCGTCCGCACAGAAATATGCGCCATCTTTGCAAACTCTCCGGAACTGTAATAACCCGGTTTCTTCATAAAGCATCTTCCTCTATGCAAATTTTTTAAAAGTGAAATGTATCCTTTAACCCAGACCAGAGCTGGTCCTTATCGCTTAAGTTAAGCGGCGTTCCATCTGTTAACTGATACCCTTTTGCGGATGCGCTGCCCGGATATTCTCCGGTAAGTCCCGGCCATTTGATCCCAATCTCCGGATCATTCCATGCCAGACCGCCCTCATCTCCCGGATGGTAGAAATCCGTACACTTATAGCAAAATTCCGCCATGTCACTTAGCACCAGAAAACCATGGGCAAACCCCTCGGATATATAGAACTGCTTCTTGTTCTCCTCGGAAAGCTCCACGCCGTACCACTGGCCGTAGGTCTTACTGCCCTCACGCAAATCCACAGCCACATCAAACACCGTTCCCTTAATCACGCGGACCAGCTTCCCCTGGGGAAATTCCTTCTGGAAATGAAGCCCTCTAAGCACTCCCTTCGTGGAGCAGGACTGGTTATCCTGTACAAACTGCATATTAAGTCCGGCCTCTTCCATATCCCGCTGGTTATATGTCTCCATAAAATACCCTCTGGCATCTCCATGAACTGCCGGTTCAATAATATAAAGCCCTTCAATCGGGCAATCGGTTACTGTAATCTGTCCCATGTTCCTCTCCTCTTTCCATTCCTTTTCATACTCTCTTTGTTATGTCAGTCTCTTGCCAATCCCTGCTTTCCAAATGTCTGCTTCTCAGGTGCCGGCAAATCTCCTTTAATTATCACGGTCAAAAGTCGATCTCTTTCAGATAACGGCTCACTGCATCCTGCCATGCGGGCAGACGCTCAAAGCCCTGCTCCGTCAGCTTGTCCTTGTTCATCCGGCTGTTAGAAGGCCTCTTTGCCTTGGACGGGTAGTGATCCGCCGTAACCGGCTCCACCGTTAAATGTTCACTGTCATACTCGGAATGCCCCATGGCTGCCGCCTGTCTGAAAATCTCACAGGCAAACTCATACCAGGAACAGATACCCTCGTTGGTGGCATGATAGCGTCCGTATTTATCCGTCTCAATCATATCCACCAAAAGTCTTGCCAGATCATAGGTATAAGTCGGGCTTCCGATCTGGTCGCATACCACCGTCAGCTTATCATGGTTCTTCCCCAGATTCAGCATGGTCTTAATGAAATTCCTGCCGTTGACGCCAAATACCCAGGCAATCCGCACAATGAAGTATTTTGTAAGGTTTTGCTCTAGGGCAAGCTCACCCTCATATTTACTCTGTCCGTACACGTTAAGGGGCTGCCGGTTCATATCATCCGGCTCCCAGAAGTTATCGCCTTCACCGTTAAACACATAGTCGGTACTGATGTACATCATCTTACAGTCCAGTTCTTTGCAGACCTTTGCTATATTTTCTGTTCCCGTGGCGTTTACCAAAAATACCTTCGCCTGCTTATCCTCATCCTCCGCGTCGTCCACAGCCGTCCAGGCTGCGCAGTGAATCACCGCCTCCGGCTTCTCTGCATGAAGCACCTGCTTTACGGAAAGAGGGTCCGTGATATCCATCTCCTCAATATCAACGCCGACTGCCTTATGCCCCCGTTTAACAAGCTCATTTACTACATCATGCCCTAACTGTCCTTTAACGCCTGTCACTAATACTTTCATAGGCCGCCTCTCTCCTAACGATTTCCATACATTTTCTCATAATAATTCTGGTACTCGCCGGAAATGATGGTCTCCCACCAATCCTTGTTGTCCAGATACCACTGAATTGTCTTCTTAATACCGTCTGCAAACTTCGTCTCCGGCAGCCATCCTAACTCGTTATGAATCTTGGTCGGATCAATGGCATAACGCATATCATGGCCTTTTCTGTCGGTAACATAGGTAATCAGGCTTTCCGGTTTCCCTAACTCCTTACAAATAATCTTGACAATATCAATATTCTTCATCTCATTGTGTCCGCCGATATTATAGACCTCTCCTACCCGGCCTTTATGAATGATTAAATCAATAGCCTTGCAGTGGTCCTCCACATACAGCCAATCTCTCACATTTTCTCCCTTGCCGTATACCGGAAGCGGCTTGTCATTTAAGGCGTTGGCAATCATCAGGGGAATCAGCTTCTCCGGAAAATGATAGGGACCATAGTTGTTGGAACAACGGCTTATGGTAACCGGAAGTCCGTAGGTTCTATGATAAGCCAGCACCAGTAAATCTGCTCCTGCCTTTGAGGAGCTGTAGGGACTGCTGGTGTGGATGGGCGTCTCCTCGGTAAAGAACAAATCCGGCCTGTCTAAAGGCAAATCGCCGTACACCTCATCCGTAGACACCTGATGATAACGGGTAATGCCGTACTTCCGGCAGGCGTCCATCAACACTGCGGTACCCTTGATATTCGTATCCAAAAAGACCTCCGGATTCTCAATGGAACGGTCTACATGGCTTTCCGCCGCAAAGTTTACGACCATATCCGGCTTTTCCTCTTCAAACAGCTTATACACAGCCTCCCGGTCGGTAATGCTTTCCTTGACAAAGCGGAAGTTGGGCTTATCCATAACCGGCGCCAATGTGGACAGGTTGCCCGCATAGGTCAGGCAGTCCAAGCAGATAATGCGGTAATCCGGGTATTTGCCCAGCATATGAAATATAAAGTTGCTTCCAATGAATCCGGCGCCGCCGGTAACAATAATCGTCATAATCATTCTCCTTTTTCTGTTGATTAATAAAAAAACTCATATACACTGTAATTGTTGTGTAACGGACGGGTTAATAAGGCGCAATAGGTTAATGAAGCACATCCAGATATTTGCCGTCTAACACGTCTTTTAAGTACTGGCCGTACTGGTTCTTCTTGAGAAGCTCGTAGACCTCCAAAACGCTTTCTTTGGTAATCCAGCCATTTAAGTAGGCAATCTCCTCCAGACAGGCAATCTTTCTGTGCTGGTGGTCTTCCATGGTCTTTACAAAGTTGGTGGCCTCCACTAAGCTTTCGTGGGTTCCGGTATCAAGCCAGGTAAAGCCCTGTCCCAAAAGCTCCACATTCAAATTTCCCTTCTCCAGATAAATCCGGTTCAAGTCGGTAATCTCCAGTTCCCCGCGAGCGCTGGGTTTTAAGTTCTTCGCATATTCTACCACCTTGTTATCATAAAAGTAAAGGCCGGTAACGCAGTAATTGCTCTTCGGCTGCGCCGGTTTTTCCTCAATGGAAACAGCCTTGCCCTCTCCGTTAAATTCCACAATACCAAACCGCTCCGGATCATCCACATAATAGCCAAATACCGTAGCGCCAAGACCGGTCTCGGCATTCTTCACGGCAGCCTTTAACCGTTTCTTAAGTCCATGTCCGGCAAAAATATTATCCCCTAATACCATAGCTACCGTATCATTGCCAATGAACCGCTCGCCGATGATAAATGCCTGGGCTAATCCGTCCGGGCTTGGCTGCACCTCATAGGAAAGCTTTACGCCAAACTGATGGCCGTCTCCTAAAAGCTCCTGAAAACGGGGCGTGTCCTGGGGAGTAGAGATAATCAGAATATCCCGTATTCCCGCATTCATCAGCACTGACATGGGATAATAAATCATCGGCTTGTCATAAATGGGCAGAAGCTGCTTGGATGTAACCATGGTCAGCGGATAGAGACGGGTTCCTGAACCGCCGGCTAAAATAATTCCTTTCACTGTAACATACCTCCATACTTTATATATTTTCCAATCTTCTGTATTATAAAAGGTGACGTAACGTCACCTTCAAGTATTTTTTTATAATTTTTTTAATCTCTTAGATATAAATCTCTGGTATATACCTTATCCTTCACGTCTTCGAGCGCTACATCATAGCGGTTTGCCACAATCACATCACTAATCTTCTTAAACTCCTCCACAGAACGGATTACCCGGCTGTTAAAGAAATGATCTTCTTTGAGAGTAGGCTCAAAAATAACCACCTCTACTCCCTTAGCCTTAATCCGCTTCATCACTCCCTGAATAGAGGACTGACGGAAATTATCGGAATTCGCTTTCATGGTAAGACGGTAAATTCCCACCACCGCATTTTTCTTTTCCGGAAAGCCTGCCTTATTCAATATCTGCTCTGCAATGAAATCCTTTCTTGTACTGTTTGCTTCCACAATGGCGCCGATAATATTATTGGGTACATTTTCATAGTTGGCAAGTAGCTGTTTGGTGTCTTTGGGAAGACAGTAGCCGCCGTACCCAAAGGACGGGTTATTGTAATGGGTGCCAATCCGCGGATCTAAACCAATGCCTTCAATAATCTGCTTTGTATCAAGGCCCCTTACCTCCGCATAGGTATCCAATTCATTGAAAAAGGACACGCGGAGCGCCAGATACGTATTGGCAAACAGCTTAACCGCCTCGGCCTCTGTCGGATTGGTATACAGGATATCAATATTCTCCTTAATCGCCCCCTGCGCCAGAAGACCGGCGAAGGTGTGGGCCGCCTTGGAAAGCCGCTCGTCGGAAAGAGGAGCCCCCACTATGATTCTTGAAGGATACAGATTATCATATAAGGCCCTTCCCTCTCTCAAAAACTCCGGAGAAAAAATGATATTGTCACAGTGATATTTCTCCCTGACAGACAGAGTATAACCTACCGGTACCGTAGACTTAATCACCATAATTGCATCGGGATTCACCCGCATAACCGTCTCTATCACATTCTCCACGGAAGATGTGTCAAAATAATTCTTCTTCGGATCATAGTTAGTTGGCGTAGAAATAATAACAAATTCCGCATCCCTGTAAGCGCCTTCCGCATCTACAGTAGCTGTAAGGTTTAATTCTTTATTTGCCAGATAGTCCTCAATCTCCGCATCCACCAAAGGGGATTTCCGGTTGTTGATCATCTCCACCTTTTCCGGAAGAATATCCACTGCCTGCACCTCATTATGCTGAGAGAGCAATATGGAATTGGATAATCCTACATACCCTGTTCCTGCAACCGCTATTTTCATCTTCATTTCCTCCACTTTATTTATCCCATATCATAATGGTTTTTCCGATTAATTTGTGTATATCTTTTTCAAAGGCTCTGGCAATATCGCGTATCTCCCGTACGGTAATCTGCTCTCCTACTATATTTTCCAGATAATCCACCACAGCCGGTTTGTCCTTATAAAGCTCCACTAAATTGACAAAATCCTCTCTTCCGCTGCGGCTGCTGCCCACAATGCGAAGTCCCTTTTCCAACACCATTCTGGTGTTAATCGGGGCTAAATCCTCAGTCACTCCTAAAATCCCAATGGTTCCCTCCGGGTTGATATAATCAATAATCTGATTAATGGCCCTTGGCGCGCCGTTGCCGCCTACACACTCAAAGGCATGATCCATGTGGAAATCCGCCGGGATTTCATTAACGAGATACGTGCCATCTGCAAAGGTAAAATCGTTAAGCTTGGACTCATTTAAACCCATGACATACACTTCTATCTCCGGATACCGGCTTTTTAGAAGCAGGGAAGTGATATATCCGAGATTGCCGTCCCCCCATACGCCGATTACATTCCTTCGGCTGTGGGCTGTCTTCATAAACCGGTCTATGGCGTGATAACTGACACTGACAATTTCCGTAAAGGCCGCCACCGTAAGATTGATTCCCTCCGGCAGCCTTACTAACCGGTCCGGTACCGTTACCACATACTCCTGCAAAAATCCATCTGTGCCACTGGCCCGGAACTTAGAGCTTCGAAGGTAATTTTCTGCAATGACCTCATCCTCCTCGGAAGGGAGGTTGGGTATCATAACCACATAATCCCCCACGGCAAACTCCCCTGTAGGATCATAGATTATCCTGCCAATAGCCTCATGGATTAACGCCATCGGCAGCTTCTGCTTTAAGACCTCTTCCGGGCGGTTCCCCTGATAATACCGCTGGTCAGCATTACAGATGGACAGATGAGTAGGCCGCACGATAATATGCTCCTCATCAAAGCTGATATCTTTAAACACCAGTTCAAATTGTCTGGGCCGTTTTAACTGATATACCGCATTTAACATATTACATTCCTCCTAAAAGGGCTTCCGCCACCCTCAGATCATAAGGATATGTAATCTTTATGTTGGATTCCTCTCCAGCCACCAGATGTACATGCTCTCCCTTAATCACTAATATCTTACAGGCGTCGGTCAAAATCTTCTTCTCCTCGTCGCTTAAGGATTCATAAATCTCCTTTAAATGCTTTGCCCGAAAGGACTGGGGCGTCTGCCCCTGGTACATCAGAGACCGGTCCGGTATATTGCTGATCAACTGCTTGTCCTGACTTTCCACAATCGTATCCGTCGCCGGAATAACCGTATCGCAGGCGCCATATTCCCTGGCATAGCGGATATTTTCTTCCAAAATCCGATGCGTGACAAAAGGTCTGACAGAATCATGGGTTACAATAATCGTATCCTCCAAAAGCTCCCCCTTTTTTTCAATATGGGCAATGGCGTTCATAATGGTATCATTTCTGGTGGCGCCGCCCTGAATGACTTCCACACGGTCATCCTTCGGCACATATTTGCGAAGCAAATCTTCCGTATGCTTAATCCATTGTTTTGGCGTCAGTACCAAAATACCGCAAAATTCAGGATTCATAATGAATTTCTCCACAGTATGAACAATGATGGGCTTTCCTCCCAAATCCATAAACTGCTTGGGCTTTTCCACATTCCCCATGCGGGTTCCCGTACCCCCTGCAAGTATCACTCCATATACATGACTCTCTTTCATTTCATTACCTCCTGTTATATCACCCACCGGCTTTCTGCCGGTCTAATACATAGTTCGCAATGCGCTCCGTCGCATGACCGTCGCATCCACTCATATAGTCTTGGCGAAAGGCTGCCACTTTATTCCCGTCAAACTCTGCCGTGCTTTCAATCTCACGTAAAAGCTCCTCTGTCGTCTCCGCCACAGGTCCCGGCACAAATTCCCGATAGGGATAATAGAACCCTCTTTCATCATAATATTCTTCCAGATCATAGGCGAAGAACAGCATTGGCCTTTCCATCAGGGAATATTCAAAAATCACAGAAGAATAATCGGTAATCAATAAATCCGATACCATAAGCAGTTCTTCCGTAGAAAGGGCGTTCCCCACATCGAAACAATAATCCCGGCACTCCCTTGGCAGCTTTGTCCTTTCCTTAACAAAAGGATGCTGCTTGATAAACACCACATACTCTTTCTTCAGGGCAGACAGCTTTGTATAATCCAATCCCTCCGGCGCTTTAGCTGTTCGAATCTCTCCGCGAAAGGTTGGGGCGTACAATATAATCTTACGTCCCTTCAGGGGGAAATCCAATTTTTTCAGCCTGTCATAAGCCTGTCTGATCCTGTCCCCGTCAAAATATACATCTGTCCGGCTGACTCCCAAAGCCTGTACTATTCCCGGCCGGTCTTTAAGGCCGAATGCCTCCTCATAAGCCCAGCAAACTTTCTCGCCGCTCACCGGCACCAGATCATAATTTCTATGCCCTAAAAAGGTATCCAGCTCCTTCTGATCCTCGCCAAAGGACTTGTCTGCCACGCTGTATCCCCACCGTTTAAAGGCTCCGCAGGCATGCCATACCTGAACCAGCTTTGTCCCCCTGCGGAAAGAAAAGGCTCCAAACAGGCTGTTGGACTCATTTAAAAACACGCATCCGGCATTGCTCATATCCCAGATCATTCCAAGGGAGCGTTTTATAATTTTCCCCCAACCGGAAGATGATATCCGCAGATAATGAATCCGGATATCATAGCCTTTCTTTTCAAAAAATTCCTTCAACAGTAAAAAATTATCCGACAGGCTGTCTGCATGGTTCTCCACAAAAAGAATCTTCTCCGGCTTTATTTTCCTAAGCCTTCCGAAAAAATAACAGACCGGATACAGCCATTTAAATACCACCCATTTGCAGACGCTTCGAAACATTATTGCATAAACTCCTCGTATTCATCCAAAACTTCTTCCGGATCTCCAAGACGCTTAATCTCCCCTTCATGCATCCACATGACCTTGTCGCACAATTCCCTTAAGGTTTTTTCATTATGGGATACGATGACCACGGTACGCGTCCGGTCAGAAATCAATTCCTTCATTTTCCGGTAGCTTTTCTTCTTAAACTTAGCGTCTCCCACGCTTAACACTTCATCTACCAGCATAATCTCTGTCTCTAAAATTACGGTAATGGAAAAGGCCAGCTTGGAATGCATACCGCTGGAATATGTCTTTACCGGCATATCAATAAATTTGCCTAAATCAGCAAATTCAATAATCTGCGGCATCTTAGCCCGCACTTCCTCCTCGGAAAAACCTAACAGCATCCCGGAAAGCAGTATATTTTCCCTTCCCGTCACCTCCGGCTGAAATCCTACGCCGATAGACAAAAGGGATACGGAATGGCCTTTTAAATCAATGGTCCCCTTATCCGGTGAAAATATTCCGGCCAACGCCTTAAGCATAGTGGACTTACCGCTTCCGTTTTTGCCGATAATTCCCAAAATCTCCCCCTTATGCACATCAAAGGATACTCCCTTTACAGCCTGAAATTCCTCCACGTGCACCTTCTTAAGCCGTAAGAGGCTTTTCTTGATAGAATACGCCTGAATATTCTTATACCCAATCCATAAATCCCGCACTTCAATTGCAATATCATCTGATATGTTCTCTTTTATCTCTTTTTTCTCTTTTATATCTTCCATTATATCACCTTTACATAACTATTTTCATTCTTATAGATTGTCCGCACGCCTATAACAGACAACAACAGACCAATCAGCGTCCAGACGCCTAAGGCCATCCAATCCGGCGCCTTCTGATATAACATCGCATTCCGCATATCCCGGATTAGAAAGGCCACGGGATTGCAATAGGTCATAAGCTTGGCAATCACCGGATAAGTGTCTCCCATACGGGTATCAATATTATAAAGTATACCGGACAAATAGAATAAAAGCTGCATTACAATAGTAACCACATTGCCCAAATCTTCAATAAACACGCCAAAATGCATTAAATTCACACATATGGAAAAGGTAATCAGAATATGAACCAGCAAAACCGGGATGAAAAAGATGATATAAGGTGAAAACTGTACCTTAAACGCAACCATCATCAGCAAAACAATCCCCCATGAAATAGTCATCTTTACTCCATTCACCATCATATTGGCAAAGAGCAGAACAAACTTGGGAATATATACCTTGGCCACAATTCCCTTATTCCTCTTAATCATCTTCACACTCTGCACCACATTTTTGTTAAAAAATCCCCACATGGTTTGTCCCACGAAAAGAAAGGCGACAAAATGGGGTTCCTTTGCCCGGAACACAATTCCGAAAACCAGATAGTATACCATCATGGAAAACAGGGGATCCAATATCCACCAGATCCAGTTCAGGTAGGAATTGGCCACCTCGGTTTTCAGGGTAGATTTGGCAGACCTTACCTCATAATCAAAATACTTCTTAACATCATCAATGAAACGTCTCATCTTTTTTACTCCTCATTAGCCCCTTCATTTAAGTGTCCGTATTATATCACAGAATATTCCAATTCACAAGCCATGTTATTTAAGCAGGGACAACATGAAATCCGCCACTCGTTCCGAGGATTTCCCGTCCAAATCATCAAAAAACCTGTGTTTGAAAGTCTTTACCTTCTCCTGTTCATAATCTGCATTATGAATTGCTTCCTGTATCTGCTCTAAGTTTCTCACGATTTTGCCCGGAACAAAATTCTTAAAGGGATAATAAAAATCCCTGTTTACCGTGTATTCCTCTAAGTCAAAGGCATAAAAGAGCATGGGAATATCCAAAAGAGAAGCCTCAAAAATAACTGACGAATAATCCGTAATCAAAATATCCGTAATAAACAGCAAATCATTAATCTCCGATTCCTTAGACAAATCGAGCACTCTGTCCTTTATGGACTCCGGTACCGGATGCGACTCTAACACAAAGGGATGATGCTTAATGATTACCATGTAGTCGTCTCCTAAGCCCGACAACAGGCTTTCTACGTCAAAGCGCTGAAAGGGATAATAAGCGCTTCCCGCCCCATTACCGCGAAAGGTGGGGGCGAAAAGGATTACCTTCTTTTCCTTTAAAACCGGAT
Organism: uncultured Lachnospiraceae bacterium; assembly: GCA_947629565.1. Taxonomy (GTDB): domain Bacteria; phylum Bacillota; class Clostridia; order Lachnospirales; family Lachnospiraceae; genus CAG-590. The sequence continues at coordinate 35,497 of CANREG010000006.1, read as the reverse complement.
ACTTTTCGTATAGCTCCCCGCGAATCTTTATCTTATAATCTTCTTTAAAGAAATCATCTGTTCTCGGAACCCCCAGTGCCTTTACATTTTCCTCATCAATCCCAAAGCCCTCGGCGTAAAAACGGCGGATTTCTGATGAACTGACCATCGCATAGTCATAACTTCTGTGATTCCGGCTGGTCTGGTTCGGGCCTCCGTCCTTTCCAATCCGGGAAAATCCGAAGGTCTTAAAGGCTCCGCAGGCATGCCAGAGCTGTATCTGTTTACAGTGCTTTAGCGCCCAGATATCATTTAACACAGGCGTATAGTCATCCACTACCACTACGCCGCTCTTTGCAATCTTATATGCCAGAGAAAACACTTTCTTAAAAGGAATATATTTCGTCTTTCCCGGAACCAGCCAGAACAGCACCTTTGCATTTTTCTGCTGTAAGACCTCATTTACATAAGCGATATTTCCTGTCAAATCCTCCCTGCGCGATGATACGAATAAAATACATTCCTTCCGGCAGAATATGGTCAAAATAGAGGCTGTAATATTTAAAATCATTCTCTTAACCGTCGCCATGTTAATCGTGAGACGGCAAAAGGCGGAATATCTCCATTTGGCAAAGAGCAGCGTCCTCTTAAGCTGGCTTCCTCCATAGGTTTCTTCCAAAAACCTCCGGCGATATCCTAACAGCATAACATATACCCCATCTAAAAGGAACAGGGGAATCAGCAGGGTGCCGATGATAAATTCCGCAATCCGGTACAAACTGCACAACAGGGAAATCAGCCAGTTAGATTTTCTGAGCCTTACCGGTTTTTTCCTGCGTATAACAATAACGCCGTTTTCCAGCAGACAGGCATACTCATTTTCGTCTTTTACCTGATTGAAATTCATGTTGTCTACGACAATATTTTCATATCCGTCTTTATTGTACGCCTGTACTAACACCTGGAATTCGTTCAGATCTCCGTTCTCAAACAGGGCGTCCAATTCATATTCCAATACTGCGTATCCTACATAATTGCCCTTCTCGTCCACACTGGTATCTGTAATCGGCAGGGGCAGAATCCTTGTCTCCGCCTTGTTTTTGAATTTTACCGCAAATTTAATTTCCAAATCCTCCGGTTTGCCGGATATATTCTTAGCCAGCGCCCCCAACGTCATAATATTTTTCCGGATAGCCAGCTTATCCACTAACACCTCTGTCTCTTCGTTTAATCTCATTTTTCACCAACTCTTTCCTCTTAATTAGAAACCCTTGTAAAAAATTTGTACCACCATGTATTCTGAATCGTCTTTAACTCTTTTTCCTTTTCAGATAATCTTTTAATCTCGGCATTTTTTTCCCGCAGCGCATTAGTCTTTTCTTTCAGTTTTTCATAATATTCATGCCGGGTAAAGGCAAGATATTCCTGACAGGAATATTGTAAGATATACCGCAGATTATTATATTCCTTTTCGTTAAAATAATAGTCTCGTTCTTTCTCCACCACTCCCAACCGTTCAAAGCCTTCTTCTTTCATTTTTTCATAAAGCTGTCTGAAACCATTATAGTCTGACTGAATATTCAACGTATAGATAAGCATATTCAAAATTTTATTATCAAAAGCCTGACGGATTGACGGCTCTTTTAACAGTTCCCTTCGTTCTAATTCCTGCTTTACCGCCAACATGGCTTCGTAGCTGCAAAGAGGCGTTTGGGAAAATGTATTGGTCAAATTTTCTTTTTGCTTTACCTGATAATGTACCAGTTTATCCTTTACCACAGTAATCCTTTTTGCCAATATCAGGCACATAATAGAAAAAAACTGATCGTTAGCTCTGGCAATTTCCTGAAATGCAATTCCCTGCTCCGACAGAAAATCAGCTTTTACCATTTTGTTCCACGGTACACTTCTTGTAAAGCTTAAGATATGCTCCTGCATATCTTCTCTGGAAAAAGGAAAAGATTTCGGCAAAAATTTATCAATTAAATATTTGGGCGCCTTTCTGTATTTTCCGTTCTCCACATCATACTGATCCGCATTGCAGATGCAAAGTTCAGCCCTGTCCTGTATACATGCAGTATACATCACTTCCAGCATATTCGTTTCAAATACATCATCGCTATCCAGAAAAATCAGATATTCCCCGGAAGCATTTTTTGTCCCCAGATTCCTTGCGGCTCCCGCATTGGATTTTTTCTGTCGAAAGGCATGAACGCGGCTGTCCTTTGCCTCATATTCCCTTAATATTTCAAATGTAGAATCGTCAGATTCATCATCTACACAGATAAGCTCCATATCCTTTAAGCTCTGCGAAAGAAGCATATTCATCGTGTTTCTTATATATTTCTCTCCGTTATGACAAGGCATAATAACGGAAACTTTAATTCCCGCCATAGTTCTCCACTCCTCCCTGTTCACAAATCTTTTCTGCAAGTACCTGACAACATCTGCCGCTCTCATAACTTCCGAGTTTTTCAAGATGAGCGGCAATTCGTTCAACTGCCGGTTCCGCATCATAATTCCGGATATTCTCTATCAGCGTTTCCATATTCTCCGCCCGGTCAAAAGGCCACTGCTCTAAGTCCACATAGAAACCGGTCTTTGCCGTATATTCCTCCTTGTCCGGCACATATAAAAAGCAGGGCCGTCCTAAAAAGCTGTAATCCCATACGCAGGAAGAATAATCCGTAATCAGTAAGTCCGCAGCACACAAAAGCTCCTGCATATCCGGATAATCCATTACATCAACCACACGTTTTCCCGTTACCTTCAGTCCGTCGTCGCCGCCCTGGTAGCGGTGATAGCGGCAGAAAAAAAACCATTCCGTCCGGTTTTCCGGCTTTTCTAATTGCTTAAGAAGCTCATCACTGTCCACCACAACCGGATTTTGAAGCTTTCTGTAGGTCGGGGCATACAGGACGATTTTCCCGTTGTCGGGAATGGCGTAATACTCCCTTACCCGCTGCGCCATATCCTTTATATCTCCGCGAACCAGCTTATCATTTCTGGGCGTTCCGGCCCTTAACACCTCACCCCTATAGGCGTAGGTTTCCCGAATCATTTTTTCCTCCTGTATCCGGCAGCTTGCCAGAAACAAATCGATATTATTGGCACAAAATTCCGCCCGCTTTCTGGTAGCCCAGTTAGCGTCCGGCCTGCCGTTTTCTACCTGTTTATAAGCGCCGCCCCCATGCCATGTGTTAATGACATACTGTTTTTTCCGAAACGGAAACCAGGGCGCATAGGAACCGTTGGTGACAATCACCCCGGAGGTTAACAGCATAGGAAAAGAAGAAACAGTAAAATGTCTGACCAGCCTCACTCCTTCTTCTTTCAAAAAACCATATTTTTCTATATCACTGACAGCCCACACATACTCAAACTGCCCCTGAAAATGTTCCCGCATATATTCATACAGATACTTGGGATTACAGGAATAATCATAGACCTTCCCCCCGGTAAGACCGGTAAACAGTATCCGGTTGGGCTTTACCGGCAGAATACGCAAAGGCAGGGTAAGCACCCGGACCAGCATAGAAAATACAATTTTAACCAACGCCTGTCCCATGCCGCTACTCCTTATGCCTCTTTACTGCTGTGATCTGCGTCATATCAATTCCTTCCGTATTCTCCTTCTGGAACAAAATCTTAAAGGTAAGCAGAAGCAGCTTGATATCCAGCCAGATCGAATAATTCTCAATGTACGTTAAATCCAGTTTCAATTTATCATAGGGCGTCGTATTATATTTGCCGTATACCTGGGCATAACCGGTAAGTCCGGCTTTTACCTTTAAGCGGAAATCAAACTCCGGAATAATCTCCTTATACTGCGCCGCAATCTCCGGCCGCTCCGGTCTTGGTCCCACTAAAGACATATCCCCTTTGATAATATTAATAAGCTGTGGAAATTCATCAAAATGAATGGCGCGAAGCACTTTTCCTATCGGGGTCACCCTGTCGTCATTCTTCTTGGCTAACTGGGCGCCCTCCTTTTCCGAGTCCATGCGCATGCTTCGGAATTTATAGATATCAAACACCTTGCCGTCAATGGTAAGGCGGGGCTGCTTGTAAAGCACCGGACCCCCGTCATAGCACTTGATTAACAGGGAAATGATTAGAAACATAGGCAGTAAAATAACAGATACCGGAATACAAAGTACCAAATCCAATATTCTCTTGAATATAATTTCCTCTCCGGAAAGTCCTTTATTTCTGGACAGATACAGCGGAGTATCAAAAAGGTGAATGCTGTCGGAGCCACGCAGCAAAATATCAGAAATCTTTGGCGTCACATAGGTGCGAACCGACTCCGTAAAACACCTTTTCAAAATAATATTCCGCTCATAAGCAGGGATATCATATATCAGTACAGCCTCATAATCGGCCACCATATCGCAGACACTGTCCAAATCTTCGACTGTCAGGTCTGCCAGATCACAGATTTCATATTTGTCCCTTCTGGAACTCATCTTCATAATCATATCGTCCGGATCCCTGTCATAGCAGACTAAAAGCATCTGTCTGGGCGGATAGAGCAGGGCATAAATTCCCTTGCAGATTAACACCCACAACAGGATTGCGATAATCTGCACAATCGTCATCTCCAATAACGGCGCCGCCGTAAGATACTTTCTACTGATCAGTACCACCTGCACATAGGCAAAGACATTGGCGCATACTAAAGCAAGAATCTGGGAATACAACACATCCATCAGCCTGAGATATCCAATACGAAATCCTCCGTAAAGGTGAGTCAGCAAAAACAATATCAGCGCATAGACGCCAATCACGGCCCAGTTACCGCGGCGGAAAAACGGCGTTTCCAACTGCTCTAACTGCTTAACATATACGGTATACCATACATATCCAAATATGAAACTGTGCATTGCCAGTAAAATAAAGCTCTCAAAAAAATTAATGACTCTCTTAAACTGGTCTCTTTTTCTTACCTTGTTCTGCATACCATGTCACCAATTATTTAACCAAATATCCTTTGCTGTTAAATTTATACTTCTTTCCTTTAATCTTCATAGTCTTACTTTTTACCATCTGTCCATTACTCTTAAAGTAATACGTATGACCGCTTATTGTTCTGAATCCGGTTACCCGGTATCCGTTTTTATCACAATAATATTTCTTTCCCTTGACTGTCACAAAACTATTCTTCACAATCGGGCCATCGGGTGTCCGGTAGATATATTTTCCTTTTTCTGCCCGATGCCAGCCCGCTTTAATCCGGCAGGAACCGTCTTCGCGCATCGTCACGCCCGGTTGGTCTATCTCTGTCTGCTGCACGCCATTGCTGTCAAAAAAATATATCTTATCGTCTATCGTGGTAAATCCCGTCTGCATTTCTCCCTTTGCGTTAAAATAGTACCGCTGTCCGGATAAATCCAGCCATCCTAATGTTGCGGCGCCACCCTGAAGGTAATACCGCTTACCGGCCAGTTGGAACCACCCGTCATCATGCTTTTCGCCCTGATAATAGTAATACAATCCGCCTTCTTCCTCATGCCATCCATATTTCAGTGCCTGCTCGCGTTTTTCTACGGATTGGAAATAATCCTCATACAGAAAGTTTAAATCCACTGTATTCTCAGTTATACCGCTTATTCTCTGGGTAGAAGTAGCCTGCCACATACCATAAGGATACTCTCCCCGCTCCGGTTCTACATAAGTATATCTGGCGTACCAGAATTCATACTCTTCAAGCTCATCTGCATTAAGATAATTATCATACCAGTTCTGATTGCAATAAAACATCGGAGTATATCCTGCTGCCGCAATGGTTTCCATATAAGTCCGCACCATTTCTGTTCGTTCTTCTGTATCCGTCTCACTTAATATTGCCGGATCTTCAATGTCAAAAGCAACCGGAAACGCCACCTCGATCCCCTCAAGCTGCTGAATCGTAAATTCTGCCTCTGCGAGAGCCTGCTCCGGATTCTTCGCATATGAATAAAAATATATTCCAATCGGGATGCCAACCCGTCCTGCCCCTTCCACATAGGACTTAAATTTTGTGTCCATCGTACAATTTTTGCTGCCGTAACGGCCTTTTCCATAACCTAAGCGCAGCATGACAAAATCCACGCCGGACTGCTTGATTTTATTCCAATTTACATTCCCCTGCCACTGGGACATATCCAGACCAACGGTAAGTACATTACCACTTAATTTTGAAAGCCGGACACCTGTCTTTTTCCGGCTGTTGCGGATTTTCCCACCGGAAGCTTCATTTAAATAATAATATCTTCCCCCGATTTTTTTCCAACCCGTCACCTTTTTGCCCTTGCTGTCTACATAATAGGTACCGTGCTTATCCTTTACCCATTTAGAAGTCTGTTTCTTTCCCTTAATATAAAAATATTCCTCATGCCAACCGTTCTTTTTGGCTGCCCAAACGGTCTGTGCAGACGTCAGGGCTGATACTATAAGGACAGTGGCAAGCAGCAATATCCTGATATGATTTTTTCTTCCTGTGTTCATAAATTGTCTCCTAAGCCTCATGGCCTTTTTTCTTAATTACCGCAACTACCTCATCTATATACTGCTTACAAAGGGCGTCCGTTGCCGCCTCCACCATAACGCGGATGACCGGCTCCGTGCCGCTTTCCCGAAGAAGAATCCGCCCGTCGTCGCCAAGGGCTTCCTCCACCTTCTTGACCGCCGCAATCACATCTGCATCCTCCTTAGCCTCCGGCTTACTCTTTACCTTCACATTGACCAAAAGCTGGGGATATATCTTCAAATCCCTAAACAGTTCGGAAGCATTGACCTTCTTCTCTAAAATCACTTCCATAAGCTTAATGGAGGTCAGCACGCCGTCTCCGGTTGTGGCATACTTGCTGAAAATGATATGGCCGCTTTGCTCGCCGCCTAATGAATGGCCGTTCTCCATCATATTTTCAAACACATATTTATCTCCCACCGCAGTCTTTTCATAGGAAATGCCTTTTTTATCCAGCGCTTTATAAAGTCCAAGGTTAGACATAACGGTTGTGACCACTGTATTGTTGTTAAGCTCCCCTCTCTCGGAAAGATAACAGCCGCAGGCATATAAAATCTTATCTCCGTCAATCACCTCGCCGTGCTCGTCTACTGCAAGGCACCGGTCTGCATCTCCGTCATAGGCAAATCCGATATCCAGCTGCTTCTCCTTCACAAGCTTTTGCAATTGCCCGATATGGGTAGAGCCGCAATCCCGGTTAATGTTCGTGCCGTCCGGCTCATTGTTGATGACATAGGTCTTCGCTCCCAGTGCCTCGAACACCGCCTTTGCCACCGTGGATGAAGCTCCGTTGGCACAGTCTAAGCCAACTCTCTTATTCTTGTAAGAACGGGTAGCCAATGTCATCAGATACCCGATATAACGGTTTCTTCCCATGGCATAATCCACGGTCTTACCAATCTTTTCACGCTCCGCAAAGGGAATCTCCGGAATCTCTCCGTCAATGTAAGCCTCGATCTCTTCCTCCACCTTTGCTTCTACTTTAGAGCCCTGTCCGTTAATAATCTTAATTCCGTTATCGTAATACGGATTATGGCTGGCGGAAATCATAATGCCGCAGTCAAAATCATCCAATCTGACAATGTAAGACACGCTGGGAGTCGGCGTTACATGCATCAGATACACATCCGCTCCGCTGGCTGTAAGCCCCGCCACCAAAGAATACTCAAACATATAGGAGGATCTTCTGGTGTCCTTTCCAATGACAATGCTTGCCTTGCCGTCTTCGTGATTCTTACCATAATAATATCCTAAGTATCTTCCCACCTTATAGGCATGCTCCACTGTCAGATTCACATTTGCTTCCCCGCGGAATCCGTCTGTTCCAAAATATTTTCCCATAGCTTTCCCCTTTATACCATTATTACTTTGATTATATAAATTATTCACTATTTTCGCAATTGGACTCCCAAATGCAGCTATTTTCTTATGATATTAACCGCCTTATGGAGATTTTCAACCTTCGCATAGGTTACATTGCTGCCTATCTCGCCGTCTAACGTCCACATAATCGCCTCCGGACTCTCAATGACGATATCTTTTGCCTTGAACTGATACATGTATTCCGGATTAAATTCCCTTGTAAAATATGCTGTTACCGTAGCCTGCAAATCAATTGGATTGGTAGGATACTTGACTAACAGCACCTCATAAAGCCCGTCATCCAAAAGGGCAATCCGGCTGTTGGGATTCGGAAATCCCCCTACCGTCAGGGAATTGGTAATCATGCCAATCAAAAAATCATCCTCAATCACATTCCCGTCATACTCCACCTTGAGGTGATAGGAGGTAAGGCTGGGAACGCTCTTTATGCCCTCTAAAACATATGCCATATGCCCCAGATAGTTCTTGTACTCCTGGGGTGTGGAATAGGATACATCCGTAAATGCTCCAAAAGCCGCCACGTAATTAAAATAATCCCCGTTAAAGCAGCCTACGTCAATTGGCTTTGGCTCATACTTGACAATACGTTTAGCCGCCCGGATCGGATCTTTGGGAATTCCCATGCTCCTGGCAAAATCATTCGTGGTTCCCGCAGGAATATAACCAATGGGTGTGTCGCATCCACACTGCATACAGCCGGATACCACTTCATTTAATGTCCCATCTCCGCCTACACACACGATGACATCGTAAAGCCAGCCCTCCTCAGACACAATTCTTGTGGCGTCTTCCTTTGCCTGTGTCGGATACACTCGTACATTATAGTCTGCCTTTACAAATAAATCCACAATATCAAACAGCTTTCCTCTGATATGTTTCCGCCCTGCTGACGGATTCACAATCAACAACATATTATTCATAAATACGCGCAGCCTCCTGATACACAAACATATACTTGTACATTATACCCCATACTCCCTTTTTTTGGCAAGAACCCCTTTCATTGCCCGTCACTTTTTTTAAGCTTTTGCATAACCGCCTTTGCCGGATGCTTCATCTTGTAGCGGATATTGCTGATATGCCTTCCCTGAACATCTAACTGTTCCTTTAATTTTTCATTGTCCTTCATTAGCTGCATCATTGCCGTTCCAAAAAATGTGACGATATCCCGCAGGGCTTCCTCATTGTCAAACTGCCATTTTCCCTGTGAATGATAGTCATAATCAAACAATTCCCGTCCGCCCAGATATTCTTCCGCCAGTCTGGTATTTCCCTCTTTATAGGTTTCCAGAAATTTATGCTGCTCTGTCTCAGAAAACATTCCCTTACAGTCCTCTTTTGAACCTCCCACAGACAATTTGGTGATTGTCCGGCGGAAATAATCATTCCGCTTTTTGTCAAGCCCCGGCAGCGTATTAAGCAGCCGTTTGATTTCAAGATTATTCTTTGTCAGGCTTGGATTTTTAATAGAATCCGTAACCTCGTATTCCTCCGTATCCTCCAGACGAAGGGCTTGTAAGAAATCCTTTTGAATGGAACCGCCCTGAAACGCCTCCCTGTCAAAAAGCCGTACCGTTATGTTTTCCTTTCCCACATATCCTGCAATCTGCTCCAGAATATTATAATAATCCAATTGAATATATGGAAGTTCTTCTGATATGGCCTCCCAATCCATAACTGAACTTGGGAGCATCCCCTCTTTTACCTGCTGGTTCCACCAGGAAAACAAAAAATCATCCTGTCTTCGCAGATATACGATCACTTTAACTGCAATTCCATGATTCATCAGGTGATCCTGCAGACGTTTCCAACAGTTCGTGTTATCCACCAATCCTCTGTTCCAGATTCCTTCATCCGAAAGGATTACATTGTCATATTCCTGAAAACACTGTAAAATCTTTTCCATTCCCTCTGCAACGATCTGTTCTTCCTTATCATATTCCCGCTGCCTGTCTTCCGTGTAGAGGCGCGCCACTAAAAAATGTCCGTTTCTGTATTTCCGCACATTCTGAAAGGTAAAATCAAGCATCGGATAGCAGTACCCTTTTCCGGCAAGAAGCTCCCTGTTGTTCCAGCAAAAGCTCTGGATTGCCGTAGTGGCTGTTTTAGGAGTGCCAATATGCAAATAAAGTGTTTTCATTCCATTTTCCCCCTCATTCTGATTCCGGCATCCGACTGCTTTCGTCCTGTTCTAAGCTCATCCAAATGCTACATATATTTTTCAAGCTGCTTTAACACCTGCTCCACACACGCATTTAAATCCTGCCGGCTGGTATCAATCGTAATCTCCGCATGCTCCGGCTCCTCATACGGACTGGACACACCGGTAAAGTTGGGAATCTTACCCTCCTTTGCCTTCTTATACAGTCCCTTTACATCCCGCTTTTCACATTCTTCAAGCGGCGTGCTGACATAGAGTTCCACAAAGCTGTCCCCGATAATCTCCCTTGCCATTCTCCGGTCCATTCTATAGGGGGAGATGAAGGAGCTTAACACAATCAATCCCGCATCATTCATCAGCTTAGAGACCTCTGCCACACGGCGGATATTCTCTGCCCGGTCATTCTCCTTAAAGCCTAAGTTCTTATTGAGTCCCATACGCACATTATCGCCGTCTAGCAGCATGGTATGCTTGCCCATCGAAAACAGCCGTTTTTCCAGTTCATTGGCAAGAGTTGATTTTCCTGCCCCTGACAGTCCGGTAAGCCACAGGGTAATCGCCTTTTGCTGCATCTGATTCTCCCTGATTTCTCTGGTAATATCAAGCTCCTGCCACTTGAGGTTATTCCCTCTGGAAAGCGGATGCATCACCACGCCCCCTGCCGCCGTAGCATGGGAAATCCGGTCAATCAGGATAAAGGAGCCTAACTGCTTGTTATTGATAAAACGGTCAAAGACCACTTTGGTACCGGTTGAAATCTCGCAGACAGCAATCTCATTTTTGTATATGGCGTCTGCATTTACCTCAGCCCCGGTATTGACGTCAATCTTATACTTAATCCGCATTACCGTTGCCGGTACAAGCTGGGTGCCTAACTTAATCAGGAAATTCTTGCCTGCCGCTAAGCTCTTCTCATCCATCCACAGCATGGAAACCACAAATAAAGAGCCGGTCTCTAAGCCTGCGTCCTTTTGGAGCACGCACCCTCTTGATATATCCACCTCTGTATCTAAGGAAACCGTGACGGCGTATCCCTTGCTGCTTTCTTTCACTTCCTTGTCGCCCTGCAAAATCTTAGTCACCACTGCCGTCTCCCCGCTTGGCAGAACTTCAATCTCATCTCCCACAGCAACGTGTCCGGTAGCTATAGTGCCCTGGAATCCCCGGAAGGTATAATCCGGACGGCACACCCGCTGAATCGGCATGGTAAAGTTCTCATTTTCATTGGCCTCGGAAACGTCAATCTGCTCCAAATAGGAAAGCAGGGTAGTCCCGTTATACCACCGCATATTAGTGGATTTCTTAACGATGTTATCCCCTTCCGTAGCCGATACCGGAATAATGCAGAGGGAATCGTAGTCGAACTCCGCCATCAGCATTTTGATATGCTTCTGTATCTTTAAAAATTTCTGCTGGTCATAGTGGACAATATCCATCTTGTTGACCGCAAAGACAAAATGCTTAATTCCCATTAACGCGCATATCCTTGCATGCCGTTTGGTCTGCGTCAGCACTCCCTGGCTTCCGTCAACTAAAATCACTGCCAGAGAGGCAAAGGAAGCGCCTACCGCCATATTGCGGGTATACTCCTCATGTCCCGGCGTGTCCGCCACAATAAAGCTTCGGTTGTCTGTGGAAAAATAGCGGTACGCCACATCAATGGTAATGCCCTGCTCCCGCTCCGCCATCAGGCCGTCAAGCAGCAGGGAATAGTCGATCTGTCCGTCTCTGGAGCCTACTTTGGAATCCAGCTCTAACGCCCGTTTCTGATCTGCGAAGATTAACTTCGCATCATATAATAAATGTCCGATTAAGGTGGATTTTCCATCATCCACACTTCCACATGTGATAAATTTCAGGAGTTGATCATTCATATTAAAAATACCCCTCTCTCTTTCTTCTTTCCATACTTGCCGCACCGCCGTCAGAGTCAATAACCCGGCTTGTCCTCTCTGATTCCACAGAGGCTAACGTCTCCTCAATAATCTCATCCAAGGTTACCGCATTGGATTCTACCGCTCCGGAAAGAGGATAGCAGCCAAGGGTACGGAAGCGCACCATTTTATTCTCCACCTTTTCACCGGGCCGCAGCTTCATCCTGTCGTCATCGACCATGATTAAATTGCCATCCCGCTCTACCACAGGCCTGACTGCGGAATAATAAAGGGAAACAATAGGAATATTCTCTCTCTTGATATACTGCCAGATATCCTTTTCCGTCCAGTTGGAAAGAGGAAATACCCGGATGCTCTCCCCTTTATTAATCTGTGTGTTATAGAAATTCCAAAGCTCCGGTCTCTGGTTCTTCGGATCCCAGGCATGGTTCTCATTCCGGAAAGAAAATACCCGCTCCTTGGCCCTTGATTTCTCCTCATCACGTCTTCCCCCGCCAAAAGCAGCGGTAAAGCCATACTTATCGAGAGCCTGCTTTAACGCCTGCGTCTTCATAATATCCGTGTAAGAAGCCCCATGGTCAAAAGGATTGATTCCCTGCTTAACACCCTCCTCATTGATATACTCAAGCATCTCAATGCCTAAATCCTTAGCCGTCTTGTCCCGAAAGGCAATCATCTCCTTAAACTTCCATGTGGTATTCACATGCAAAAAGGGAAATGGCGGCTTTTCCGGATAGAAAGCCTTCATAGCCAAATGCAGCATAACCGATGAATCCTTTCCAATGGAATACAGCATAACCGGTTTCTCACATTCAGCAACCACTTCCCTCATGATATAAATTGCCTCTGCTTCTAATTCATCTAAATGATCCATATCCTTCTCCTTCTTCTATATTCATTGCAAAAAGCAATGTACTTTAGTTATTGATTATATCATCTTTTCGTTAAGCCGTGCATCCCTCGTGAACACTTCGTGTTCTCTCGGTCACGGGCTTGCGCCCTATGTCGATGTCGTCTGACAAATCTGTCTGCAAGCAGCCGCTTTGTCATTCGCCATCTCCACACGGCTTATTGCATTCATGGATATTATACCACAACACCATGAAATCACAATGAAATCAGCTGATATTTTTCCCATAACGGCGGACAAATTCTTCATAGCCCTGCCGTCTTAGCTTACAGCTTGGACAGTTGCCGCAGCCATCCCCCTTTACCCCATTGTAACAGGTAAGTGTCTCTGTCCGCACTAATTCAAGTCCCCCTAATTCTTCTGCCAGCTTCCACGTATCCGCCTTGTCAATCCACATCAACGGAGTTTCTATGCAGAAGGTATAATCCATTGCCAGATTCAGCGTCGCATTTAAAGATTTCACAAATACATCCCGGCAGTCCGGATACCCGGAAAAATCGCTCTGTGACACGCCGGTAATCAAATCCGTAATCCCCCTTTGCTTGGCAAATACAGCGGCAAAGGTTAAAAACAGCATATTCCGTCCATCCACCACACTGTTGGGTGCTCCCTCGTCAGGGGCCTCCTCGTCCACGCTGATATCCGCCCTGGTCAGGGAATTTGGCGCTAACTGGTTTAACAGGGACATATCCAACACATGCCACTCCACCTGAAGCTGCTTTGCAATCTTTTCGGCACACTCTAATTCAGCCTTATGTCTTTGTCCATAATCAAAGGATACGGCCAATACCTCCCGGTAACGTTTCATTGCCCATAACAGGCAGGTGGTACTGTCCTGACCGCCGCTAAATACAACCACTGCCCCATCCTTATTCCTGGTGTTCATATTCATTTCCATCTACCTTCCTTTTATATCCAATTTACAGGATAGCTCCCTATATGTCAAGGATACAATCCCTTAAACAATTCTTATCTGACAGCTAAAAGAAACCGGTTTTGCAGCTCTGCCTCTGTTTCAAATCTTCCCCGCAATGTAGTCGTTACCGTCTTTGCCCCCGGCTTTTTAATTCCTCTTGCGGTCATGCAGCTGTGGCTGCCCTCAATATAGACCGCCACATCCTCAGAGCCGGTGGCTTTGCTGATAATCTCCGCAATATCCGTTCCGATCCTCTCCTGAAGCTGTAACCGTTTGGCCGCCATATCTGCAATTCTGGCAATCTTGCTAAGCCCGATTACCTTCCCTTTCGGAATATAAGCCACAGTCACCTTCATATCATACATCAGGGCTAAATGATGTTCACAATAGCTAAATACATCGATGTCCTTTACCACCACCATATCGCCGCTTCCTGTCTGCGGCACGGCAAAGTTTTTGGAAAACATCTCTGCAATCTCATCATTGCTGTAATTCATTCCCTCAAAAACCTCTGCGTACATTCTCGCCACCCGGTCCGGCGTATCCTTTAATCCCTCCCGGTCCGGATCATCCCCTAACGCCGCAAGAATTCCGCGTATATGCTCCTTTATTGCATTCTGGTCAATTGCCATTTTATCCTTCCTTTCCCGGTGTCATTTTAACACCGCCCTATACCCCTCTTCTGTCCGGGTCCCAGATGAATTTATGAAGCTGAAGCTGCAAGGCTGCCTCATTCATCCGGTTTTCCACTAAAAACTCCACGATTTCCACAGGCTCTATCTTCCCAAAACAGGGACTTAAGTAGATGCCGCAGCCTTTCTCCTTCAGACGGTATGTCTCTATGATTTCCTTTGCCCGTTCCATATCCGCCCGGCTTCCAACCACGAATTTCACCGTATCGGCGCTTCGCAGATTCCGGTAATTGGACAGACACATTTTATCCTCCATGCCGCTGGCCCCGGTTTTGTAATCCAGAGTAAATGTCACATTGTCCCGCCCCTTTTCCATAAACGGCACAATATCCACACTGCCGTTGGTCTCAATCTCCACATTGATCTTGGGCTGCTGCCGAAACAGATGCAAAAGCGTCTTCATTCCCGGCTGCAAAAGCGGTTCGCCGCCGGTTAAGGTAATATTTTTTATGCCAGAGTCATAAGCCATAGCCGCCAGCTTGTCCGGGGCATACGCCTCATAATGCACGCCCGGCTCATTGGCCCACTTCGTATCGCAATATTCACAGTTTAAATTACAGCCTGCAAAGCGGATAAACAGCGCTAACTGCCCGGCCCTGCGGCCCTCCCCGTTAATACTGATAAAATGCTCCACAACAGGAAGCGTATTCATATTTCTCACCTGATTTCATTTTCTTATTCCGGAAATTAAGCAGTATAAGACGCACAGTTATTCGGCGTCTCATATACCTTGACGAGCATCACTCCATAGCCCTGTTTTTCTATCTCCTCATAAAAGTACCGGGCCAGATTCTCTGCCGTTGGCCGGAAGGGCAGCTCCACTAAGCGAAAATCCTCATCAAGCAGCGCCTTCTTCGTCTCCTCCTTAAGGCTTCCCGCCTCGATAATCAGGCTGTGGTCAAACTCCTCCGTAAGCGCCGACAGCGCCTCCTTTAACACCTTAAAATCCACAACCATTCCCCGCTCCTGGCCTTCCTCCGCCACTTCCTCTGCTGCCACTGTGGCCTCCACGCGCCAGCGGTGGCCGTGGATATTGCTGCATTTTCCCTCATATCCTTTTAAAAAATGTGCGCTGTCAAAACAGGCGCTGGTCTGCAATGTATACATACTTCTTCTCCTTTTTTATCATAGCTGCCAAACGGCAAAATGCAATGAGCCAACCTCTCATGATTACACAGGCATTTATCAACGAAAGGCGCCTTCCCCCGGACAAGGCCGGAACAAAAGCGCCTTCAGTCCTGGTTTTATTTATAGACAGGATGGTACAAACGAACTGTCTGTTATTCGATTCTGCTCTTAAAATACGCAGTCTGCCTACAGCGCCAAAATCTTTCTGACGATGCTCTCCATCTCGCTCTTGTCGCACACCGTATCGTGAAGCACCGGCGCGCTGCGGATATCCTCCACTGCCTTTGGAACCTTTACGCCGGAAATCCGGTTCAGCTCGTCCACCAATTCAAAGTCCGACTTCTCATCACACTGTCCGCCAATGGCCTCCATAACGCTTCTGGTAAATTTGTAGGGACTGGCTGTAGAAGCGATAACTGCCGGCGTATGATCGCCGGTTGCGGCCACATATTTGTCATAGACGGCGGAAGCCACTGCCGTATGGGTATCCATAATATAACCGTCGCTCTCATATACCTTCCGAATCGTACCGGCACACTCCTGCTCTGTGGCGTAGTTGCCGTAAAATTCAGAAAGCCTGCTCTTCATCTCACCGGTAATCTCATATCTTCCCTCTGTGGTCAGCGCTTTCATCAGCTCGCTGTTCTTTGCGGAATCCTCTCCCGCAATCCGGTAAATGAGCCGCTCTAAATTGCTGGAAATCAAAATATCCATGGACGGCGATGTGGTCAGAATAAACTCTCTGTTCTTATCATAGACACCGGTCTCAAAGAAATCATATAACACCTTATTCTCGTTAGAGGCGCAGATAAACCTGGCAATCGGAAGTCCCATCTCCTTCGCATAATATGCGGCTAGGATATTCCCGAAGTTACCGGTAGGCACCACCACATTAATCTTGTCTCCTGCTTTTATATCCCCTTTTGCGACCAGCCTGGTATAAGCATACACATAATATACCATCTGGGGAACCAAGCGCCCGATGTTAATGGAATTGGCAGAGGAGAACTGGAAGCCCTTTTTATCCATCTCTGCTTCTAACGTCTTGTCGCTAAACATCTTCTTCACTCCGGTCTGGGCATCATCAAAGTTACCGATAATCCCAACAACCGCCGTATTGTCTCCCTTCTGGGTTACCATCTGCTTTTCCTGAATCGGACTGACGCCGTTCTTCGGATAAAAGACAATAATCCGGGTGCCGGGAACATCTGCAAATCCGGCTAACGCCGCCTTGCCCGTATCCCCGGAGGTCGCCGTCAATATTACAATTTCATTCTTAATATGATTCTTTTTTGCGGAAGTGACTAAAAGATAGGGCAGTATGGATAACGCCATATCTTTAAAGGCAATGGTGGAGCCATGGAATAATTCCAGATAATACGCCCCCGCCTTCTTTACCACAGGCGCGATTGCCTCTGTATCAAACTTCTTATCATATGCGTGGTCAATACAGTATTTTAATTCTTCTTCTGTAAAATCCGTGAGCATCCGGCTCATCACCTCATAGGCCACCTGGCGGTAGTCCATTCCGGAAAGCTTTTCCAAATCCACATCCAACGCCGGAATATGGTCCGGGACAAAAAGCCCTCCATTCTCTGCCAGACCTTTTAATATCGCCTGGGATGCCGTTGCCGTTTCGTTACTGTTGCGCGTACTCTTATAAGTTACTGCCATCTTTATATCCTCTTTTCTTTTATCTTGTACCAGACAGACGTAAAGTTCTCATCAAAGCTTTACCTTGTCTGTTATTCTGCCAAATATACCTCCATGGTTTTTCTTCCCCAGCGGGTAGCTTCTTTATGCGTCATGAAAAACATATCGATACGCTTTCCCTTAATGGCTCCTCCCCGGTCCTCCGCCACATAGACCTGTCCATTGATGACTACTTTGGTGCCAAATGGAATCACGCTGGTATCCACTGCTATGGTATGGTTGGAAGTAGGAACCGTACCGCTGGCGGTACGATTTCTTCCGGAATAGACGCCGCAGCATACCCGGCAGGTACAATAAGCGGTAATGACGAACTTGCCAAGACTTTCCCCATGGGAATCCGCATATACCGGCTTGCCCTGCTTGCCGCCTCTGGACTTAGTTGAGCCGGAGCCTGTATCACTGCTGTCGCCGGTATCTATGGGAATCTGCTCATTTTCTCCCTGTTCTTCCCTTAACATAGCGTCTGCAAGCGCCCTGATCTTCGCCTGTCTTGCCTGCTCGGCCATCTGCGCAGCTAATCTTGCCTGTCGATCCGCTTCCTCTTTTTCTGCTTTTGCCTGCTCATAAGCCAGCTTGTCCGCCGTTTTCAGGCTCATAGCCGTCAGGTCATTGATCGCTCTTACTTCATCCATCCGTTGGGATTCATAATGCCGATCCAAAAAATCCATCTGCGCCAACAGCAGATCATCCATATAGCCGTATTTCATTGTATCATATTCCACCTTCTGTACTTTTGCCAGTACAGGCGCATCGTATCCGCAGTTCTTTGCCGACTCGGAAACACTGCCAAGCTTTCCCGGAAGTTCGCCGGAGGTTACCACCACCCGATATCCAAAGAACACCAGAAATACCGCAAATGCTGCGAGAATGACAATCCCAACAATCGTGGATATACGAACCTTTCCTTTCATTGCAAACCGCCTTCTATCTCATATTTATATAGACACATATAATAATTATAAATTTTCCATATCAAAAGGTCAAGCATTTTATCTTACCAGGATGTATATTGATTTTTTTATAATTTACAATTATTATATATATATATTTTTTTGTAATAATCATTGTATTCCAGTTAAGGAGGATTTATGGGATATCTGCCAGGGGTTGCAAAAACAGCCAAGAAAGACGGGACAATCTATTACCGCTCATCCATGACGATTCAGTCAAAACATGTGAGCCTGGGAAGCTTCCCTACAGAGGAAGAAGCCGGACAGGCTTACCGGGAAGCCGTGGCAATCGTAAGGGAGGGGAAATACCGGTTAGAGGATTATTCCAGTGATTTTGCGCTGGATTTCAGCAAATTTGTTATCCTTATGAATTACCGGAACACGGGAATCTATTTTAAAACGCCCATTTATCTACAGACCGGATACTTTTATTACTATCTCTCCCCGGAGCGGTATCTAATCTTTGACCGGGAAGACTTGTTTTTCTATGCAGACCACAAAATACAGACACGGGGCGGCTATTATTTTATCTGCGACTATGGAAGCCAATACAGCATCCTGTCCCGCTACGGCATTAAAAGCTACGCCAAAAAAGGAAAGGACTATCTCTTTGTCAATCAAAACGAATGTGATTTCCGCTATGAAAATATCCGCATCATCAACGAGTATATGGGCGTAACCTGCATAGAACAGGATACGCATACTCTGTACGAATGTGTCATCCACATACGGGGAAATTTCCTTGTAGGCCGCTACCCCGACAAGATAACCGCCGCCATCGCATACAATAAAGCCGTAGACACACTATCTGCCAAGGGAATCCGCAAAAAATACGTGAAGAATTATATCAACGAATATTCCTCTGAGGAATACCGCCGCATATACGACGCCATTTCCATCTCCGACCGGATTTTGCAATATACCCGGGAAGACCTTTCATAAGCTATGCGCCCCTAAAACCATTAGCGCTTCCTCCTTCGATATTCCCTTATTTCTCTCAAAAATGATTGAAGATTGATTAAAATTGTGCTAAAATTTTCCCGACTCAGACAAATGGTCGCGGCTGCAACGCCGAAAGGCTGCAGGTGAGGAAAGTCCGGGCTTCACAGGGCAGGATGCCGGATAACGTCCGGTGGAGGCGACTCCCAGGCCAGTGCAACAGAAATATACCGCCAGTCTTCTCTGCCATGCAGGGTTCGTCTGGTAAGGGTGGAAAGGCGAGGTAAGAGCTCACCGCTGTTCTGGTAACAGGACAGGCTCTGTAAACCCCATCCGAAGCAAGACCGAACAGAAAACAATGTGGCGGCCCGTCACGTTTTCGGGTAGGTCGCTTGAGCCCGCTGGTAACAGCCGGCCTAGATAGATGACCATTCAACGACATAACCCGGCTTATCGTCTGAGTCATTTTCCTATAACCTCTATGCGTATGCATTTCCCATCGGAATGCCGACGCAAAAAAGAAGACTACAGGCCAAAACCCGCAGTCTTCTCTTTATGTTGAGGCGCCCCGGCAGGGACGCCGTTACATTCTATCTCGCCTGATTCAACAACGACCTTCCCTCCTGCCAGTAGTAACAGTAATCAATTAAACTTACAGAAGTTCTCGGATACTTTACAAGCAGCATATCCCGGCTGTAGGCCCCGGAGCAGACCTCCGCCATAATGGTACGCACCTCCCAAATCATGTCCTGTCTGGACGATGCATCCAGTAAAGAGAAAATATAGCGGCTCTTATACGGAAGATGCTCATAGATATCCTCCACCATGGAATCAACCGACACATTCTGGTTCCGATAATCATCAATCAGTTCAAAGACCTGATACTTCTCATCATTGGGAATCCCCGCATGCCTTGCAATCAGCATGGAGCAAAGTTCCTCAATACTGTTCGCCCGATACCCGAAATCGTCAATGTTATAATCGGCAAAAATATCCAGCAGCATCTCAAAATGATGTCTTAACTGATACTGGGGAAGCTTAGCGCAATAATCGGTAAGCTCATCATGAATCCCTGTCTCTTCCTTCCAGTAAATCAAGGCGTATACCCAGTACACCAGATAACAGAGCATAATGTCCTGTATTCCATCCTTTTTGTCTGTAAAGGAAAATGCGGACTTAAGCCTGGCGCCTAAGCTTCTGAAATCAGATTCGCTTAAGGTCATATCGCTTAGCACCCGTATATTAGGAATCTGGCTCTCAAAATATTCTTTCATCTGCAATAGGTTGAATTTCTGATCTGAAGTATCCATAGACAGCCCTCCTTCACGAGTTGCAAACACACGAAAACGACTGGAAACAAGAAAACTTTTCTGATGTCCTAATTATAACATATCCTGCCATTTTTGTCATCCTTTTCCGACACATTTTCCCCATTTTTTTGCACCGTCTGCCCCTGCCTGTTTCAAGGTTTTTAAGCGGATATCTCTCTATTATCCTCTAAAATATTCGTGGACTACCGCCGCAGGTAATCCTTATCCCAATTTTCCCGACACGCGGTTTTTTAGAAATCCGCTGCCGGGTTCTCCTGCATATTGCACGTGCAAAGAAGTGTCTGAGCACCGGGTTTGGGGTGCTGGGCAAACATTTTGCAGCCACGCTTGCGCTCTGTCGAAAACGCAGCGGTACATAAGCGAAGGCCCCTCTAATCATGCACTTAATGGCTGATATTACAGGGCCTTCGCAAGTACCGGCGTTTTCAAAGGGGCTGCAAATGTTTCCCAGCCACCCCTTCCCGGTGCGAGTTCTTCGTGAGCACGTGCAATCTAATATGCAGGAGGGCCCGGCAGCAGGATTTCTTAAAACCGATGGCAGTGCGGGAAAATGGGAAAGGATTATCCTGTGGCGGTTTCACAAATATACGTCTAAGGATAATAGAGAGATATCCGCAAAAAGATAAAATTTATACAGGGTCAGACAGGGAAACAACTGCCGCCCACAAATTCCCGGAGGATACTGTTGTTGGGTATGTTTTCGGAGCCGACGCCCAAAAAGTAGTCTAAGAATTTGAGTAAGCGCTTGGCCTCCTGGTATTCTTTTGCGTCCTTGGGGATTGCAAATAACAGGGGCTCCACATAGGGCTTGATTACGCTGAGTTCATAGATCAGGGCAGAGTTGAACATGACATCCGCTTCCTCCTGATAGGGGAATATATTGTGTTCCTCGCCCCGCCTTACAGACTCCCACATGGAAATCGTCATCTGGGCTGTATTGCCTCTGGTTCTGGCATCCCGCACAATCCGGCGGATCAGCCGCCCGTCTGTGGTTGCCACCCGGTTGTGTTCGTCTACATTTAACTGGGTTAATGCGCTGATATAAATCTTAAATTTGCTGTCATCCGGAAGCCTTTCTGACATTTTTGGGTTCAGGCCGTGAATGCCCTCGATAACCAGTACGTCACTTTCCTCTAATTTCAGAGTGTTGCCCCTGTATTCTCTTTTTCCCAACAGGAAATTAAAGGTGGGCATTTTGACCTCTTCTCCGTTTAACAGGCGCATCATATCTTCATTGAACTGCGCCACGTCCACCGCCTCTAAGCACTCAAAATCATAATTGCCGTTCTCGTCCTTCGGCGTATGCTCCCGGTTCACAAAATAATTGTCAAGAGCCACCGGGTGGGGACGCATTCCCATAGCCCTAAGCTGGATGCTCAGTCTGTGGGAAAAGGAGGTTTTTCCGGAAGAACTCGGACCTGCGATTAAGATAATTTTCTTATCCTCCTTGCAGATTCTCTCGGCAATCTTTGCAATATTTTTCTCCTGCAGGGCTTCCTGCACCAACATCAGGTCATTAATCTCCCCGTTGGCAATAGCGTCGTTTAAGCCGCCTACGGTATCCACATTTAACATCACGCCCCAGTCGTCAGCCTGCTTTAATACGGAAAACAGCTTCTTCTGCGGATTAAATTCTGCGATTTCCCCTAAGTTCGAGCGGGCCGGAAGCTGCAGCACAAAACCGTCCTCATACGCATAGAGGGCAAAAAATTTGAGATACCTTGTAGATGTCACCATAAATCCATAGTAGTAATCCTCAAAATCATCTAACCGGTACACATTGGCGTTAGATGCCCTGCGGTATTTGAAAAGCTGCACCTTATCCTTTCTGCCCTGCGCTTCAAAACGCTTCATTAAATCGTGGGATTTATAAGTATTTTTCACAATGGGAATATCTGCCCGGACCAGCTGCCTCATTTTGTCCTCAACCTCATTTAAAAGCTCCTGGCTAAGATTTACTTCCCTGCTTTCTAATTCGCAGTAAAATCCCTTGCTGACAGAGAACAAAACCCGGATTCTTCCTGTAGCGCCTTTGGTTCTTAGCACATCCCGGAACGCCTTCATCATCATTAGTATCATGCTCCGCTTATAGGTATCAAATCCGATTTTCTCTGCTGTGGACACAAACCGGACCTCGGTAGATTCCTGTACCGTCTTGTAAAGTTCGCATAAGTGATTGTCCATATAAGCCAGCACGATATCCCCTTTTTCGCATGTGCCATACTTTACCGCTAATTCCTCAAGTGAAACGCCTTCTTCCACCTCATGAGTTTTATCACCGATTGTAACCTGAATCATAACCCTATTCCTCCTTATACGCTGTCCCTATATCACCTTTACCGGACAGCCTGCATCTGTCTCTATGATCTCGACGGCGTCCCCGAAGGTATCCCGGAGATAACCGCTGATATATGCAATAAATATATGCTCTAATCCGTAATGGGTGGCGTCGATTACTGTCATTCCCATGTCAATGGCATCTAATCCGCCATGGTGTCCGTAGTCTCCGGTTAGGTACAGGGAATACCCCTGCTCCTTTACCTGCAGCATCTCGCTTTTCCCGGAGCCTGGCAATACGGCAATCTTCTCAAACACCTGATTCTTTGTGTCCTGTCCCTGATACAGCAGGACAAAAGAAAGGCCGAATTTCTCCTTGACATACTCCGCCGCCTCTTCTGCCGTCATAGGGCGGGGCAGCTTCCCATATCTGCCCATGCCTTCCCCGGTCTCGCCGGAAAGGACAATCGGTGAAGTGTCCCTAAGGTCTAAATACTGCTTTCCCGCTGCTAATTCCGCCATTCCTCCCACTGCGTCAAAATTGGTGTGCATGGCATAATAGCTGACGCCATGCTCCGCTAGAACCAACGCTTTTTCCGCAACAAAGTCGTCCTCATTTATCTTTTTCAGGGAAGAAAAAATCATGGGATGGTGGGTAATCAGCATATCCACTTTCCGGTCAGCCGCCAGCGACACCACTTCCTTAGAGGCGTCCAAAGCCACCATGATTTTCCTTACCTCTTTATCCTTTCTGCCCACTAATAGCCCCACATTGTCCCAGTCGCAGGCATACTGCTCCGGCGAAAGTCTTCTTAACGCCTCCATAATCTCACTGCATTTCAATTCTCATTCCTCCTGTATCCGTTCCCCGTAATACTGCCGTAAGGCTGCTTCGTTTTCCTGCAGCTGTCGGCAGACCTCGTCTAAACGCTCCATTGTCTTTCCCGGCAGGGAGGTCTTTTGATTTTTCCTGATATTTTTCCGGATTTCCAACAATTTACTGCGTTCCTTCAAAAGATAAGAATGCAAAATCTCGTCCCTGTGTTCTAAGTTATACCGTCCGTATTCCCAGTCCGCATATGTATACCGCAAAATACTACCATCCTCAGCCGCCACATGCCAATAACAGCTTCCGTCCTCACCTGAAATGGTCCCTGTAATCTGCGCTTTTTTCCCCGGCTCCGCCCGCATCACTGTATAATATTTGCCCTCTTCCACAAGCATTTTTTCCTGCACAATATGATATGCGCTGCTGTGTAAAAATATCCGCACTTCCCGTATATCCGACTGGGGCTGCAAGATTAACACCGGCGGCTTTTTGCCAGATAAGATATCCATCCCCTGCTCTAATATACGCTTCGTCAAAAGACCGCCCATACCCGCAATCACTATGGCATCCACTTCGTCCCGCCGCAGCATTGCAAGTCCGTCTCCTAAACGCAATTCAATCCGTTCAGTAAGACCGGCTTCGTTTATATTGTCCGCTGCAATGGCCAGCGGACCTTTCCGCACATCCATGGCAATGACCTTACGGGCTATGCGCCTTTCAACCAGCGCAATGGACACATAGGCATGATCGCATCCGACATCCGCCACAACAGGACAGCCGGTTGGAACCATACCCGCCACTGCCTCCATTCTTTTTGACAACATCCTTCTACTCCAGATAATCCCTTAATTTACGGCTGCGGCTCGGATGCCTTAATTTACGCAGGGCCTTTGCCTCAATCTGGCGGATACGCTCTCTGGTAACGTTAAATTCCTTGCCTACCTCCTCTAAGGTTCTCGCCCGTCCGTCATCTAATCCAAAGCGGAGCCGCAACACCTTCTGTTCCCGCTCCGTCAGGGTGGAAAGTACCTCTACCAACTGTTCCTTTAACAGAGTAAAGGCTGCTGCATCCGCCGGTACCGGAACATTCTCGTCCTGGATAAAATCGCCTAAATGGCTGTCCTCCTCCTCTCCAATGGGAGTTTCTAAAGAAACCGGCTCCTGAGAAATCTTCAAAATCTCGCGGACGCGCTCAACAGGAATTTCCATCTCCTCTGCAATTTCCTCCGGCGAAGGTTCCCGCCCCAACTCCTGTAAAAGCTGTCTGGACACCCGGATTAACTTATTAATCGTCTCCACCATATGCACCGGTATCCGGATTGTTCTGGCCTGGTCGGCAATGGCTCTGGTAATGGCCTGGCGAATCCACCAGGTAGCATAAGTAGAAAATTTATATCCCTTGCGGTAATCAAACTTTTCCACAGCCTTGATTAATCCCAGATTTCCCTCCTGAATCAGGTCAAGGAACAGCATCCCACGTCCCACATAGCGCTTGGCTATGCTGACAACCAGCCTTAAGTTTGCTTCTGAAAGCTTCTTCTTGGCGTTATCTCCTATGTCAACCAGTCTTTCCAGTTCCTCCTTGGTATCCTGATCCAGCGAACCGTCGTCTTCCTGTAATTGAATTGCCGCCGCATCGCCCGCTTCCATCTCCTGTGCAAGAGTAATTTCTTCCTCCGCGCTCAGAAGAGGGACTTTTCCAATCTCTTTCAGATACATCCTGACCGGATCCTCAATGTTGGTTCCTTCCGGAACAGACAGATCGATCTTCTCTACAGCCAGGTCTTCGTCATTCTCCACTTCTAAAAGGGCGTCCTCGTCCGGCTCGTCCTCATCCTCGGAAATAGTAAGGACGTCTACCTTATTTTTCTCAAGAAAATCGAATATCCTCTCCATAAGCTCCGTGGTCAGTTCAATATCCTTGCTGGTGGCAAAACAGGATATAATCTCGGTATCCTCGATTACATTCTTCCTTTTCTTGGCAATAGCTAAGAGCTCCTTTAGCTTTGCCTCAAATTTTTCTTCATCTACTGTATTTGTTTTTTGTTCTTCCATCGTTCCATCCTTCCTTATATTGGCTTTCCTTTGTCACATCTATATTCACAACCTGATAATCAGCTTTTGTATCCGCGCTTTTTCCATCATCAGTTGATTAATCTTTGTCAAATCTCCCTTGGCATTGTCTAACTGGTGTAAAATACTGCGTTCTTTTACCGTCCTCACCAGATCCGTGACAGTCTTTGCCTTTTCCTCCTGCGCAATCTCCATATCAAAATCCTGCTGCATAATGCCTGCAATCTTATCATGCTCTTCTTTGCTTTGGTAGTGATCTAATATGGCCGCCGGGGTAACCTTTCCCTCCGCCTTATACTGGGTAAACAGTTCCTCTGCAATGCTGTGATAGACAGGTTCATAGAAATCTTCCGGAGACAGGACGCCATTTAATGCATCAAACAGGGAGCTTTCATTGATAAGCCAGGTAATCAGTAAACGCTCCGCCTTAAGCATTTGGTCGTCTTTATCCGCCCCTGTTTCCCCTTTGGATCTTTTTTCCTGAAAACCGGACAGATTAACCCTTGCCGTTCCCGCAATTCCATATTTGGTGACAATCTCTTTCAGGGCGGCGGCATCCATTTGATATTTCTCCGCCACACTGTCAATATAATTATTTCTCTCTAAAGGTTCTTCAATTACAGACAGTTTTTTCGCCGCTTCCTTCTGAAATTCAGTCCTTTCCTGGGGATCCTCCTGATTATAATTATCTGCCAAAATATCGATTTCAAACATCGTACCGCTTCGGGCCTTTACAATGCGCCGTTCAAATTCCTCCGTCCCTTCCGCCTGAATCAATTCGTCGGGGTCCTTATAGGGCTTTAGGGATATCACCCTCGCAGGCAGTTCAAACTCCCTCATAATCTCCAACGCCCGCAGCGCCGCCTTGGTTCCCGCCTCGTCACTGTCATAGGCCAGATATACCCGGTCCGTATACCGCTTAATCAAATTGACCTGCCCCGGCGTAAGAGCAGTTCCCAAAGAGGCAACCGCATTATCAAAACCCGCCTGATGCATGGCAATTACGTCCATATAACCCTCGCAGAAAATGATCCCTGGCCGCTTACTTTTTTTGGCATAATTCAATCCGTAAAGGTTGCGGCTCTTGTCAAAGACCGGCGTATCCTGGGTATTAATATATTTGGGTTTGGCGTCTCCCATTACCCTCCCGCCAAAACCGATTACCCGGTTGTTGGCGTCAGCAATCGGGTACATAACCCGGTTCCAGAACCGGTCTGACGCGCCATGCTTTTCATCAAACCGGACCAATCCGGAATCCTTCAATTCCTCATCTGTACATCCCTTGCTTTTCAGGTATTGATACAAATCATCACTGTACACATCCGAAAATCCCAGTCCAAAACGCTGTATCGTCTCATCCGTGAGCCCCCTGCCCTTAAGATACTCCATGGCGTGGGTTCCTCGCTCTGATTTTAGCAGATAATGAAAATACCCTGCCGCCAGCCGGTTCATCTCCTTTATCCGGGTACGCAGGTCATTTTGCTGCTTCGCCTCCGGGGACATGCTTTTCTCCGGCAGCTTAATGCCGGCCCGCTCCGCCAATGTTTCTAACGCCTCCGGAAAAGTCATATTCTCATGCTCCATCAAAAAGGTATAGACATTGCCTCCCGCGTCACAGCCAAAGCAGTGATACATCTGCTTGTCCCGGCTGACATGAAAGGAGGGCGTCTTCTCATGGTGAAACGGACAGCAGGCCGAATAGGAATTTCCCTTTTTCTTTAGGTTGACATAACTTCCTATTACATCTACGATATCGTTCCGGGAGCGCACTTCTTCAATTATCTCGTCTGAATAATACAATCCGCATCCCCCTTACTTCCATTTCCAGCCCATGGGTTCAAAGGCTTCCTGGAACTTTAACACCGCATAGTTGTCCGTCATTCCCGCAATATAATCACAGACGACCACTTCCCGGTCTTCCCCCTGTTCCACCATCCGGATAAATTCCTCCGGCATGTTGTCCGGATGAACGCTGTAGTAATTAAAGAGTTCCTGCAGCATCCGCTTTGCCTTTCCCTCTTCGCCCTTCGCCACCGGATTGGTATAAACCCGGTCAAACAAAAAGGTGCGCAGCCCCGTCATGGCCTGGCGGATTTCTGCGGAGCAGACAATATCACCCGTTCCCTCGCTGTTGGCAATCACATCATGGATAATGGTATTCAACCGGTCTCTGGTCCGGTTCCCAAGTAAACGGGTACATTCCTCCGGCAGTTCCTCTTCCGTCAGGATTTCTCCCCGTATGGCGTCATCTATATCATGGTTAATATATGCGATTTTATCCGCTAACTGTACAATTTTCCCCTCTAAAGTGGACGGATTGCCCGTGGTCTTGTGATTTAAAATGCCGTCCCGCACCTCCACAGACAGGTTTAATCCTCTTCCTTTTTTCTCTAAACGCTCCACCACCCGGATACTCTGTTCATTGTGTTTGAACCCTTTAGAGCACACCTCGTTTAAGGCCCGCTCCCCCGCATGTCCAAATGGCGTATGCCCCAAATCATGGCCTAAGGCTATGGCCTCCGTCAGTTCTTCATTCAGACGCAACGCCCGCGCAATGGTCCTTGCGGTCTGAGATACTTCCAGGGTATGGGTAAGCCTCGTCCGGTAATGGTCTCCCTCCGGAGACAGGAATACCTGCGTCTTTTCCTTCAGCCGCCGAAAGGATTTGCTATGCAAAATCCGGTCCCGGTCCCGCTGGTAAATGGTCCGCACATCGCATTTTGGCTCGTCCACATCCCGTCCCTTGGACTGGTCGGAAAACGCCGCATATTCACATAGATATTCATGCTCCCACAGCTCTAACTTCTCCCGGATGTTCATCATCACAAAGCTTCCTTTCTTTCGCAATTCCCTGACTATTTTAAGCCGTCTATTACAAATATACGACATAAATTTAAAAATTCCTTTTTTTATTTTAAAATTTTGCATATTCTTTTTTGTATATTTTTCTTACAAACAAGAAATATTAATCTCAAAACAAAAAAATGTATGAATTCTGATAAATTTCTGTTAAACGGAGGGCAAAAACAATGAAAATAACTGATAAAAAGAAACCTGTCCACACCATTCCCAGCGGCGTCTGGGAAAGCAGCAGACCGGATAAACCCGAAAAAAAGGACAAGGATATTAACCGACTTACTACTGATTTGCAGGGAAACGGTTATCCTGTCAACCGGAAAGAGGATTAAAACATTGAAATAGAGACCGTTTGAAGTTCTGTGTGAGTTCAAAATTTCAAACGGCCTCATCTCTTCAATATATTCTGCTACAACAAGGACTTAATTTCCTCTACGTTTTTCTGTAATCTCTGTGCAGCCTCCTCCACTGTTAATAAACCGTCTTTAACTAATTCAATCAAGGTATTTAATTTGCCTTGTTTAATTCCTTGTTCAATTCCTTGTTCAATTCCTTGTTCAATTCCTTGTTCAATTCCTTCTTCCAATATACTTTCAGCTAATCCACTCATTTTCATCGCCTCCTCTTTCCATTCATCATAACTGCTTAGGTCAATATATTTCTCCAGTTTATTTACAAAGTCTTTTTTATGTGGATAAAATAGGATATTTAAGAAATCCAATAATCCTACTTCACCGTCATAATCTTCTGCTCCAAGACGAATCAATATCAGTTCTTCTAAATCATAATTCTCTTTCTTTACATCTGTATAGGTAGAATCTTCTAATATTCCAACACCATATCTTGTAATCGTATATTGCTCCTTCTTCGGAATATTATCCCTGCAAATCCATATACTATAACATTTTTCCAGCGTACCATAATTGGTATCATCTGAAACAACCGGAATCTGTGCGGACAATTTTCTTGCAAGATAATACAGCCCTCTCTTCTCCACAGGATACCCAGGTTTATAATTCTTCTGCGGTTCAATATCTACATGAAGATTAATCAATATTTTCTCATCCGATAATAACGGGTTTACTGTATTGAATAAAATATCAAACTTCGACAACATCTCATTCAGTGCCGAAAATTCTGTATTAGAACCCTTGACTGTAGTATTTGTCCGGTTGTTAGAGACTTCTGTTTCTTCGACCTGGATACTGTCTGCCTCAATGAACCCTTCAATCTCTTTCGTAGAATAATCTGCATATTCCCGAACACAATTTTTCAATATTACTGCCAATACAGGAATCTGAGAAAGAACCAGCTTACTTTCTTCATCCAGCCCCTTCATCTGTTCTGTCAATTGCAGACTGCTGTATAAACTTAACGTACCATTTGATTTATCCATACGGCTCACCTTTTGTATCCTCATTTGCCTTGTCTTTATTGTACCATGTTACATATATCACAACAAGCAGATATATACAAAAAATTTAATATAGTAACAGCTTTTTCTAAGACTATTATAACCATTTTTGTTGAAATGTGCTACTGTAACTTTGCTTTGCCATTATTTGATTTTGAAACTTAAATCAAGTAGAGCGATAATACTTCGATTTCATTTTTCTGCTGGTTGATGTCACCATTGATGTCAAACCCCAAAACACAAAAAAATCCAAGAGGCACAAACCCCTTGGATTCCCTTGTTTTTGCAAAACAAAATGCGGATGAAGGGACTCGAACCCCCACGGTCTCCCACTAGATCCTAAGTCTAGCGCGTCTGCCAGTTCCGCCACATCCGCATATTGATCATAACAGGTTGTACCTGTTACCGCCTGATTCTGTTATCCTTCTAATAAGAAAAAGAAGCATTGCTGCTTCTTCAGTGAAGCACGGGGGATTCGAACCCCCGACAACCTGATTAAAAGTCAGGTGCTCTACCGACTGAGCTAGTGCTCCATAAATATTGTTCCAGCTGGGGTAGCTGGATTCGAACCAGCGAATGCAGGAGTCAAAGTCCTGTGCCTTACCGCTTGGCGATACCCCAGTACTCACTGCATCCTCGGCAATGAAGGTGGGTAAAGGGATTCGAACCCTTGGCCTCCAGAGCCACAATCTGGCGCGCTAACCAACTGCGCCATACCCACCATAGCGTGCTCGAAGGGATTCGAACCCCCGACCCACGGCTTAGAAGGCCGTTGCTCTATCCAGCTGAGCTACGAACACACACGGGTACATCTCCCGTTAAAAGCGGGTGATGGGAATCGAACCCACGTATCTAGCTTGGAAGGCTAGTGTTCTACCATTGAACTACACCCGCATATCATCTGCTAAAGTCGGGGTGACAGGATTCGAACCTGCGACCTCTTGATCCCAAATCAAGCGCTCTAGCCAAGCTGAGCCACACCCCGCTTTCGCGGTTCCATAATCACTGACGCAACACCTACTATAACAAAACGGACTTCACTTGTCAACCACTTTTTTATATTTTTCGCCATGCCAACACTTCCGCCCCATTCGCAATCCTATTGCATTTTTCAGCGGATATCTCCCGATTATCCTCTCTTCTTAGTAAAACCACCACAAGATAATCTTTCCCATTTTCCCGCACTGCCATCGGTTTTAAGAAATCCTGCCGCCGGGTCCTCCTGCATGTTTGATTGCACGTGCTTACGAAGAACTCGCGCCGGGAAGGGGTGGCTGGGAAACATTTGCAGCCCCTTTGAAAACGCCGGTACTTGCGAAGGCCCTGCGACAATCTGTTATTCAGCAGATAATGAACAGGGCCTTCGCTTATGTACCGTTGCGTTTTCGACAGAGCGCAAGCGTGGCTGCATAATGTTTGCCCAGCACCCCAAACCCGGTGCTCAGACACTTCTTCGCACGTGCTTCATGCAGGACGGCCCGGCGGCGGATTTCTAAAAAACCGCGTGTCGGAAAAATTGGGAAAAGATTACCTTGTGGTGGAGGACACTCAAAAAAAGGATAATCGGGAGATACCGCTTACGCTGCATTATATATGCGGGGCGGAAGTGACGCAGGGAGGGCTTTAATTGGGGGATTTGACGATTTCCTCTATGATGCTGCGGGGACGTCCTTTGATTTCCTCGTAAATTCGCGCCAAATAGTAGCCGATAATGCCGAGACTGATCATAATCAGGCTGCCTGTAATCAGGATCAGGATAATAACCGTAGTAAAGCCTTCTAAGGCGTGGCCGGTAGCCCATTTTACGATAGACTGGACGCCTAACACAAGCGCAAAAAGGAAAAACAGGACTCCGGACAGGGTAATCAGCTGCATGGGGGCCGTTGTAAAAGAGGTAATGCTGCCTATGGCATAAGACACAAGTGATTTGATGGACCATTTGGTTACGCCGGAAGCCCGCTCCTTCACATCAAACTCCACCACAGCGCTCTTGTAACCAAGCCAGGAGGATAACGCCCGGAAGAAAATATTTCTCTCCGTAAGCTTGATGTACTCATTCACCACCTTACGGTCTAACATCTTGAAGTCGGAGGAACGGTACATCTCAATGCCGGTGGAACGGCTGATTAATTTGTAAAACAGTTTGGCAAAGGCCTTGTACAGGAAATTTTCCTTACCCCGGGAGCGTTTCACGCCCTCGATAATCTCAAAACCCTGCTGCCACAATTCATACATCTCCAGCAAAGTCTCAGGCGGGTGCTGCAAATCACAGTCCATTACTGCGCAGACCTCACCGGTGGCATGGGAAAGGCCGGCAAAAATGGCCGCCTCCTTGCCAAAATTTCTGGAAAAAGAAAGACCTATAATCTTTGCGTCCCGGACTGTCTCCGACAGTCCCCTTATCTTTTCAAAGCTGTTATCCTTAGAACCGTCATTGACAAATACCAGTTCAAAGTCGATTCCCTTCGGCGCTAACACTTCCCGGATAGCGGAATATGCCCGCTCGATATTATTTTCTTCATTATATACAGGTAAAATAATTGATAACATTTGTCCTTCCTTTTCCCATGAAAAGACAAGGAACTTCTGCCGAAGCAGCAGTCCCTTGTCGCTTAATCATTCTTTCCTTAATTACGCCTCTGTCGGCTCCACTGCCTTAGGGGCCGGTTTCACTTCTTCTTCATCATCAAAAAAATCGTCGTCAAAATCATCATCGAAATCGTCGTCAAAATCATCCAGATAATCCGGTGTCAGATAGCGGTATACCGCATAAGCAATTCCGGCAACAGCGGTAATCACACCGATAACGGCAAATACCCATAACACTCTTCTGGTGGCTTTCTCCTGTGGGTCCTCCCGCTTAATCAACTCCTGAATCTTAGCTACATTAATTAAATCATCTAAATTCTTCATCACAATACCTCTTTCTTTCCTGGAATTAAGCGCCCGCATAATCTCCGACGCCCATTAAGTGTTCTTAGTATATCACAAAATCAAGTGATTTACTATAGATAAAAAGAAAAATTTTCCTTATTTCACAAATCCACTTTTTTCAGTTTGGCAAAGGAGGCAAACATCCGTTTTACGCCATATTTTTCAAAATCCACAGTCACCTCATAATCTTTGCCTCCGGATACCAATTCCTTTACCACACCGGTGCCGAATTTCACATGGGACACCGTATCGCCGACTCCATAATCCACTTCCAACCGCTCCACTTTAAATTCCTTCCCAAAGGACGGTGTAACGGACGGGGCTGCCTGATAAGAATAGGGCTTACGGGTAACGCTTGCGCCGGCCCTGTCCAATGCATTTTGGGCCTTATGAAACGCCTCCGCCTGGCGTTTCATGGCATAAGCTCCCTCGCCGTTTTTCTCGATTACCTCCTCCGGAATCTCCTGCACAAACCGGGAGACCGGATTATAGTTATGGCTGCCATGGACCATTCTCTGTCTGGCGGCAGTCAAAAGCAGCTTCTCCTTCGCCCGCGTTATCCCCACATAACAAAGCCTGCGCTCCTCCTCCACTGCGTCCGGGTCCTCAGAATTAAGCGCCATTCCGCTGGGAAACAGCCGGTCCTCCATGCCTGCTAGAAACACACAGGGAAACTCCAGCCCCTTCGCACTGTGGAGAGTCATCAAAAGCACCCTCTCCTGCTGTTCTTGTATATTGTCCACCTCGGCAACTAAGGCAATCTCCTCTAAAAGCTCTGAAAGCGTAGGATTTTCCGTCTCCTCCTCATACTTTACAATCTTGTTTTTCAACTCCGTCAGATTTTCCAGACGGCCTTCCGCCTCGTCGGTGTGCTCTGCCACTAATTCATCCCAGTAACCGGTGCGCTCTAATATCTCATCATAAAGCTCACTTAAATGCATACCGCCCTCTAACAGTTCCCGGAAATCCATAATCAGATTGGTAAAGGTCTCAATCTTACCGGCGGCCCGCCCAAGCCCCGGCACATTAGACACCTCAAACAGGGCGTCAAAAAGGCTCATTTCATATGTATCCGCATAGGCCTGAACCTTATCCACGCTGGCCGTCCCAATGCCCCGTTTGGGAACATTGATAATCCTGCGGACTGCCATGTCGTCCCGCCCATTATCCACTAGCTGCAGGTAGCCGAGCATATCTTTAATCTCCCGGCGGCCATAGAAATTCTGCCCGCCGATAATCTGGTAGGGGATATTGTGCATAAGGAGGACTTCCTCCAAAACTCTGGACTGGGCATTTGTCCGGTAAAGGACCGCAAAATCATTATATGCCATTTTCTCACGATTATGCCTGCTCATTATCTCCGCGGCAATCCCTTCCGCCTCGTCATACTCCGTATCGTAGAGGGAAAACTTCACCTTATCCCCCTCCGGCAGGCTGGACCATAAAGCCTTGTCCTTGCGCCCCTCGTTACAGGAGATTACGCCGTTAGCCGCAGCTAATATATTCTTAGTGGAGCGGTAATTCTGTTCCAATTTGATAACCGCCGCCTCCGGATACTCCTCCTCAAAATTCAGTATATTATAAATGTTCGCTCCCCGGAATTTGTATATGGACTGGTCGTCATCTCCCACCACGCACAGATTGCGGTACTTTGCCGCCAACTGCTTTACGAGCAAAAACTGGATATGGTTGGTATCCTGATACTCGTCCACCATAATATAGCGGAACCGCTCCTGATAACTGTCAAGGATTTCCGGGTGGAACTGGAACAACTCCACGGTCTTATACAAAAGGTCGTCAAAATCCAAGGCGTTATTCTGCTTAAGCCTCTCCTGATATTCCCGGTACACCCGTCCCGCCTGCATCTGCCGGTAATTGCCGCTGGCGTTTTGCTCATATGCATCCGGCGAGATAAAGCGTTCCTTGGCTTTGGCAATCTCTGAAAGCATACTGCGTTCCGGATACTGTTTGGGATCCATATTTAATTTTTTGAGACAGGCCTTCACTACAGCCTTCTGGTCGTCCGTATCGTAAATGGTAAAATGATTGTCATATCCCAACTGGTCAATGTAACGCCTTAAAATGCGGACACACAGGGAATGAAAGGTGGACACCCACACGCCTTCCGCTCCCCAGGAAACAATGCGGTCCACCCTTTCCCGCATTTCCCCCGCCGCCTTATTGGTAAAGGTTATGGCCAGTATATGATAGGGAGGAACTCCCTTTTCTTCAATCAGATGCGCAATCCTATGCGTGATTACCCTTGTCTTGCCGGAGCCCGCTCCCGCCAGCAGCAGCAACGGCCCTTCGGTGTGCTGTACTGCCTGTAACTGCATATCATTTAAATCATTCATCACTCCACCTCTTTCATTTTTTACTATAGCATAATAAGCCCTGTTTGTAAAAGCCGGAATATTTCTTTTTCTTCTTTGCTGTTTTTATGGGTTTGTCTCCTTTTTTCTATACATACTGCAAATTCCCTATATTGAAAACAGGCTCCTTGTCAAAAACTCAAAAAAAAAGAAAGGGGCTGTCGCTTTAACGAATGAGAATTTGATATGCTCCCTTCTAGGTAGACAAGTGAAATAATAAAAACTTGTTACTTA
>CANREG010000005.1 GCA_947629565.1 uncultured Lachnospiraceae bacterium | reverse complement strand
GTTCTGTTGCGATATGTCCGCATGTACTCCGCATACAAAGGAGGCGGAAAGTTGGAAACAGAACTTGCCAATACGATAACAATGTCCCAGGCACAGATTCAGTATGATGAAACGGCGAAGGAACTTTTGGGAAACAAGAAGATCCTTGCCTGCATACTGATTTATGCAGTGGAAGAATTTAAGGGTATGACCATCGATGAGGTTGTGCCATTAATTGAAGGGGATCCGGTCGTTGGAAAGGTACCGGTGGAACCGGGATTGACGAATGCCCTGCAAAGAGTGGAAGATACGATTGCTGTAACCGGACCGGAAGAGATTACCGGCTGTGACGGTGCCACGAAAGGGGCGAGGGGTTCTGCTGTCGGGAACAACGAAAAAGGCCAGAAGATTGTCGGCCTGAATACAGAGAATGCCGAGCTCAACGAGGGTGTCATTTACTTTGATGTACTCTTCTATGTGCGGATGAGAGATGGCCTGAAACAGATGATTGTCAATGTAGAAGCGCAGAAAGATGAGCCAACCAGATACGACATCATCAACCGGGCGGTCTTTTATGTCAGCCGCCTGATTTCCTCACAGAAGGAACGGGATTTTACGGGGATGCATTTTAATGACATCAAACCTTCCTATTCGATTTGGGTTTGCATGAACCAGGAGGAAAATAGCTTGGAGCATATCCATTTAAGCAGCGATAAGCTGTTGGGCAATGGCAACTGGAAAGGCAATCTGGACTTGATAAATATCGTTATGATTGGGCTTTCTAAGGAGCTGCCGGATAAGGAAGAGGAACTGAAGCTGCACCGGCTGTTAGGCGCATTATTCTCCCAGCAGTTAACAGCTAAGCAGCGGTTGGGAATCATTGAGGATGAATATATAGGGAAAATGGAGAAGGAGGAAAAGGAGGTCTATAGTCTTATGTGTAATTTAAGTCAGGGAATAAAAGAAGAAGCTTTGGCAGAGGGAAAGGCCTTAGGAAGAAGTGAGGGTATTGCCTTGGGAAGAAGTGAAGGCATTGCTTTGGGAAGAAGTGAAGGTATTGCTTTGGGAAGAAGTGAAGGTATTGCTTTGGGAGAAGAAAGAGGAGTTGCTCTGGGCAGGATGTACATTCTTATATCCCAAGTCTGCAAGAAGATAGCGAAAGGCAAAAGCGTTGAGGTGATTGCCGAGAATCTGGAGGAGGAGCCCGATACCATTGAGCGAATCTGCGAAGTGGCAAAAGACTTTGCCCCGGATTATGATGTGGAACAAATATATAAAGCATTGAAAGAATAATGAATTTGATAGTGTTGATTGTGAAAACGGCTGTGCATTTTGCGCAGCCGTTTTTTTAGGAAAAAATCTCCTATTGGCAGAGATTTTTCGAAAAAGTATAATATATTAAAAAAGCTTGACACCTTGGAGAGAAGAAAGGGATGGTTTAATTTTTTTTCTTGTATTTTAAGTTGATGAAAATGATTATGAAGAAGAACAGGAGGATTCCAATGAAGAAGACAATGTGGAAGTGGAAAGTTGTGATTACCCTGTTACTTTGTATGGTGGCAGTGGGCGGTAGATGGAGCGTCTGTAAAGTGCAGGCGGCTAATGAGGATTTTAGATATGTTTCGGATTCAGCAGGAACGGGAATTGTAATTACACAATATAACGGACCGGGAGGAAATGTAGACATTCCTGGGCAAATTGACGGCAAAATTGTAACGGGTATCGGCGATACTGCATTTTGGTATTGCGCAAGTTTAGAGAGTATTACAATCCCGGCTAGTGTGGAGAACATAGGGGATTCTGCATTTGAGCAATGCGATAAGCTGGAGATTCTCACTCCAAAGGATTCAGCAGCGGAGAAGTATGCAAACAGATATAATATAAAGGTGAAAAACCCGGATACAGGAAATCCGACGCCACAGGAACCAAGTACAGAAACTCCGGCGACACCTGCTCCGAGCACAGAAGAAGCTTCAACGCAGACAAATGTTCCGGAGGAAAAAGGAACCTCCCTTACAGCAAAGAAAGAGAAAGCTAAAGTAAAGGTAACATCTGGCAGTGCGGCAAATCCAACTGTGGAGTATGTTGCAAGCACCAATAAATCATCCAAGACAGTAAAAGTGCCGGATACAGTGACCATTGGAGGGGTGTCTTACAAGGTAACCTCGGTAAAAGATAAAGCTTTTAAGGGGAACAAAAAACTGACCTCCGTTACCGTTGGCAAGAATGTCACATCCATTGGGAAAGATGCCTTTAAGGGCTGTGCAAACTTGAAATCCGTTACGATTAATTCGACCAAGCTTAAGACCATTGGGGCAAACGCTTTTTCCGGTAATAAGAAAATGACGAAGCTTACCTTAAAGACTACGAAACTTACGAAGAAGTCCGTTGGTAAGAACGCCTTAAAGGGAACGAATAAGAAGCTGACGATTAAGGTTCCTAAAAAACAGTTGAAGAAATATAAGGCGTATTTCAAGGGAAAGGGCAATAAAAGTGTGAAGGTTACAAAGTAGAAAAGGGTATGTTCTGGTGAAAAAATTGGTTGTTAGAATCTGGAAATGATAATATAATAGTGTGAGGAAACCTGAAAGGAGACAGTATGAAAGTATTATTGATTAACGGAAGCCCTAATGCCCAGGGCTGCACCTACACTGCGCTGACAGAGATTGCAGGCGTATTACAGGAGGAGGGCATTGACGCAGAGATTTTCCAGATTGGCAACAAACCGGTTCGGGGCTGCATTGGCTGTGGAGGCTGCGCAAAAAGCGGAAAAGCAAAATGCGTGTTTGAAGATGACGTGGTAAGTGAGCTGATTGACAAGGTTAAGGAGGCGGACGGTTACATTTTCGGTACGCCGGTATATTACGCATCGCCTAACGGCGCCCTGTTGGCTGTGTTAGACCGCCTGTTTTACAGCGCCGGTAAGTATATGCAGTATAAGCCGGCGGCCTGTATCGCCTCTGCCAGACGGGCGGGGACTACGGCCACCTATGATGTATTAAATAAGTATCTTGGCATTAACCGGATGCTGATGGTTCCGTCCTTTTACTGGAACATGGTGCATGGCAATAAGCCGGAGGAAGTAAAGCAGGATTTAGAGGGCCTGCAGATTATGCGTACCCTTGGCCGGAATATGGCGTGGATGCTGAGACTTTTAGAAAACGGGAAAGCCAACGGCATAGGGCTTCCGGAGGAAGAGGAGATTACACGAACAAACTTTATCCGATAGGGATAATCAAGGCAGAATCCGAATTTGCAGGATATGCAAAAAAGGACATTGCGCCGTACAAAAGGAGAGGAACGATATGCGGGTTGGAATCGACATGGGCGGCATGTCAGTGAAATTTGGTCTGGTAGACGGGGAAAACCGGATTCTGGATAAATTAGTGATTCCCACAAGGCTTGACGTACCGCCGGAGAAAATGATTCAGGATATGGTTGACGCCGTCCGGCAGTTGTTGGAAAGAAAAAATTTGACGGCAGCGGATTGCGAGGGAATCGGCATAGGAAGCCCCGGCACCATTGATGATGAACAGGGAATTATTTTGTATTCTAATAATTTTTACTGGGAAAGGGTTCCCATTGTGGAGCAGATGAAAGGGGCGCTTTCCCTTCCCGTTGTCATTGCCAATGACGCAGATGCGGCGGCGTTGGGCGAGGTCTGCGCCGGTGCGGCGAAGGGAGTAAAAAGCGCGGTGCTGCTCACTTTAGGAACCGGTGTGGGCGGCGGCGTCATTTTAAATGGCAGGATATTTCATGGGCCGCTTAAGGGCGGTATGGAACTGGGACATATGGTAATAAAAGCCGGAGGAGAACCCTGTACCTGCGGGCGGAGAGGCTGTCTGGAGGCTTACGCTTCTGCAACGGCCCTGCTGCGGATTGCCCGCCGGGAGGCCCGGAGCCACCCGGAGTCTCTGATGAACTCTATGTGTGGGGATAATCCTGACAATATGAACGGAGTGATTCCTTTTGAGGCGGCTGTGAAAGGAGACAAAACCGCAATTGGAGTCATTGAGGAATATGAGGAGAATCTGGCGGAGGGAATTGCTAATGTAATCAATATGTTCCGGCCGGAAATGATAATCTTGGGGGGCGGCGTGGCAGCCCAGAAGGAAAATCTCACCGGCCCGCTGGCAGAGAAGGTGAAACCGCTTTGCTTTGGCGGGGAGCATGGCGAGATTCCGCCCATTGTCACCTCCTGTCTTGGAAATGATGCGGGGATTATCGGGGCGGCGGCGCTGCTTTTGCAAAAATAAGAGCAGGCTGTTTTCAAACGCATATGATATGTTCCGGCATTTATCTGTTCTGATAGAAAAATACGGCGAGCTGGGTACGGTCACGAAGGCCCAGCTTGTCTAATATTGTGCTGATGTAATTGCGGAGGGTGCCATCGCTTAAATATAACGCAGAGGCAATTTCCTTATTGCTTAAACCGTCTGCAATCAGCGAAATAATCTCAAATTCTTTTTCCGTCAAACCGTATTGGGAATAGTCGAATGCGGTATCCTGTCTTATCAGCGACGGAATTTTTTCCATGACCTCACTGCCAAATACATTTTGGCCTGACAGGACTGCCTGTAAGGCGGGAAGGATGCTGTCATAATTCTGCTTGACAATGTAACCCTTTGCGCCGTATTTTAAGGCGTCCATAATGTAGGCGTCGTCTACAAAGGTCGTTAAAAAGATGACATTGGCGTCAGGGTATTCTGCCAACAGTCCCTTAAGGGCTTCGGTTCCGTTTACCTGCTTCATCTGGATATCCATTAGGAGAATGTCCGGCTTGTATTCCCGAAAGAGGGGAAGGGCGTCGGCTCCGTCCAGACCTGTGGCGCAGACGGTAATATCATCTTCCTGTTCTAAAATCATTTTTAATGAGGTGCAGACCAGTTGGTCGTCGTCGATAATGATAATGCGCATATTTGTCCCCCGTTTTTCATCTATTTTTTCTGGGCAGCCCCGTTAATATATAGGGTGTAGCCATTCATATCTATGGAATCTAAA
Source organism: uncultured Lachnospiraceae bacterium (assembly GCA_947629565.1). GTDB lineage: Bacteria > Bacillota > Clostridia > Lachnospirales > Lachnospiraceae > CAG-590. The sequence goes on along the minus strand of CANREG010000005.1, from coordinate 61,686 downwards.
GAGCCCTCTAAGGAGGTGATGTAACTGTCTCCGGTTAATTTCCAGGTGCTTGTGTCATCCAGTGTTACCGTTACGGCGCCGCCGGTCACATCAACGCCGCCGGAGTTGTCTGCCTGAGTGGTAATACTGGTATTTTTGAGGGTTACGGCTGTGCCCGAGCCGTAAGCGAATACACCGTTTGCCCCTTTGGCAGCCGTGGAAATAGCAGACTGGGAGAGCGTAAGATTTGCTCCCTCAAGGCCGAGGACACCGGCGTTTAAACCGTAAAAATCACTGGCTTCCGTATTACTGGTATCTCCTGAAGATTTGGTAACATTAAGATTGGCGCCAAGGTAGCTGATATCTCCTTCGATGCGAAGGGCATTTTCATCTGCCGTTTCAGAGGTATAGGATGTACCTTCTTCTTCTGCGTCCGCTGTGATAGTATTGGCTCCGGTTCCGGTGTTGACAGAATTATTTGAGGAGCTGTTGGGATTTTCGCCGGGATTACCGCCCATTTCTGCTTTTGCGACGCCGGTAATCTGATTATTGTCACCAAAGGATATGATTAGGAAGGTTCCTTCTGCGATATCGGAAAGGGAAATATCCTGTAACACAGATTCGTTCGTGATTGTCAGGGTAACCGTTGAGGTGTTATCGGTATTCATATGGCCCATTTCCCCGTTGCTATCAGAAGGAGCATCAGGAGGAGCCTGACCTGTTTCCTCGCCGTTGCCGGAAGGAGCGTCGGGAGGAGTCTGGTCTGTTTCCTCGCCGTTACCGGAAGGGGCATCGGGCGCTTGCATTCCTTTGCCCTGTCCTGCCCGCATATTCATTCTGCCGTTTAAAGATAGGGTAATGACATTGTCATCTACAGAGGTTACGATTCCGTTCAGCGTACTGTTGCTGAAATCAAGCTGGGCAGCGGCAGTGTTCTCTGATGCAGTGTTCTTTGTGTCTTTGTTATTCTTTGTACAACCGCCAAGCAATGAACAGGCAAGCATTGCCGTCAGGGTGACAGCGGCTATTTTCTTTTTTGTATGCATTATAATCCCTTCTTTCTTAGGGCTGTGAATAGGCTCACAGCCCTTCGTTTTTGATGATTACAGCGTACTCCTCAAATCTTGATAAAAGATTAATAAATTGTGAAGATTATATGTTTTAATCCGGGAAAGCCTCCTTGGGTATGCTGATAAATACCCGGAATCCCTTTTGGTTTTGTATATTGATAGTGCCATGGAGCGCCTGTACCCGCTCCTGCATGCTGTAAAGCCCCAGGCCGGAGGAAGAGTTTATGTCCGGGTGCGTTTCTCCGGAACCCTTGGTGCCGTTATCCTCGATGGTCAGCTGGTAAAAGGCGGGATGCTCCCTGACTGTGATGTGGGCGGAGGTTGCGTTGCTGTGTCTGGCAATATTGTTAAGCCCCTCTTTGGCAATGGTCAGGAAACAGTATTTTACCGGGGTGGGAATCTGCCGGGAAATGCTGCATTGCAGATTCACCGGACAGAAGGTAAACTGTTCGGTAAGCTGTGTCAGAACCTCCTTCATGTCAATGGCTTCATTGTGCAGGTCATGTACGCTGTGGCGTATGCCGGACATGGCTTCGTCTAATGTATTTTTAAGGGTTTCCACATAGGGAAGCAGGGTTTCATTTTTACAGACAGCTAATAGGGCGCCGGTCTGTAAAAGGGAGCTGGTCAGCAGATGCCCCACATTGTCGTGGATTTCCCTGGCGATACGGCTTCGTTCCTTTAGTGTGGCAATGTAAATCTGGTTGTTTTGGTTTTCCAGAAGCTGGGCGTTGGCGTATTTTAAGGTAAGCTGCTGCTCTATGCTGTTATCACGCATGGCGTGAAGGTCGGTGATTAAGCGGGCCTGCTTATTGTTGCGGAAGGCGAGATAAAAGGAAAGGGCAGCCAGAAAACAGAAGGCTGAATTTGCAGTATATGGATTGTCCGCCGCCATTGTCAGAAAGGGAAGGAAAAACAGGGCGGCTATGGCGTATTGCCTCTGGTAAAAACAGACATATACATAAAAGGGGATAAAACCGATAAGTCCGGGAACCAAAAAAAAGAGAATCAGGGCCGGAACGCACATTCTCCGGAACATTTTCATATCTGAAAGACAGTATTGGAACAGGTACAGGGAGACGAACAGCAGAAGGCACATAATAAAGAGCGCATTCCATTTGTGCACCGGATATAGAGCGGCGCATAAGATGAATATTACAATAGAATCTATAATGGTTGACATAACACATCTTCTCCTTTTCATCTCATTTCTTTCAGACAATACGAAATGTATTTTGATATGATTTATCATTGCTTATACAATAATAAAAAATCTCAGGATTGACAAGCCTTTTCAAAAGGATGTGACAATTGTCAGTCAAATTTACGGTTGACGAATAAAAAGGGTTATGCTACCATACGGGTAATAAAACTATTACCACACAGTTAAGCATGTATAATTTTAAATGCAGGATATATTACCGGAAAACAGAGAAATTGGAGCAAAATTATGAGATTTTTAGAGAAATACCTAAGAAAGAACAGTCAATCGGTGAAACCGGCTATGGTACACATATATTATAATTCTCAATGGGGATATATTGTTGCTTCCTCTACCAAATTGCAGGATTCCGTAATGAATGTAACAATGGAGCCTGTGCTTACGGAAAAAAATGATATCACGCCAAGCCAACTGGGAAAGACTGTGCTGGTGGAATTGCCGTTATCAACATCATATGAACAAATAGGACAGACGATTTGGAACCTGCTGCATGATGAAGAAACGGATTCTCAAAACGAGGAGCAAACCGCTTCTTTTCAAACCCTAAATGCCAACACGGTTGCATATCAGCTTCCCTCAGATGATTTTGTGGATAGAGGGGACGGACATACAGATGCATATCAGATTTATTTATATAAAATTTTGAGGAGGAAGGATATGGCTGAACATCGGTACGGCATCAGGTTAAAAAATAAATCTCCGGAGGCTTCTGTGTTGAAGATTCTCAGAAGGCAGTTTCCCGAACTGTCTATTGCAGAGCTGCGCAGCAAAATTACGAATCATGATTATATATATCTGTCGGATATGGAAAAATATGATGGGGAAGTGCGGATGGCAAAATTGCTTTGTGAGTATGACAAGGCCGGTATTGAAACAGAATTATTTGCGGAGCACCGCAAAGATTCTTCCTCATGGCAGACAGAGCCCATGAGCCGGGAATATTTTTATAATATCCTTAACAGCAGCCAGCAGACAAAACGGGAGGTGTCAGAGAGTATAGAATATGAAACGGAGGGCTTCATCAGCCCGGAGGCTAAGTGTGGCGAAGGAAAGAAAAAAGAAAGCGTTTTTGGACGGCTGGCGGGCCGGCTGTTTTCATCAAAAAAAGGGGATAGAAAGAATGAGTAAGAAATTCATTTTACAGGGAAACCGGAGCCATATGAGATTAGAGGAGGAACTGCTCTGCGTCAATAAAGCTGCGGCAGATATGGCGTTCAAAAATTGCAGTAAGGAGATTTTGAAAAGTTATTTGAGCGAGCAGGGCTTTTATCAATGGAAAACGAACAGTTTCGTCAGACGGAACGGGATTGATTTGCTGGAATATGTCGATTTACAAAAAGAAGCGCATGGCTCTAAAACCTTTACGGTCAATTATGCTTTAATGCCCTTGTATGTTCCGGAAGAAGATATGGTAATCGGTCTGGGCGGCAGGCTCGGCGAATTGATTGCAGGTAAGGATGTGTGGTGGGATTATGCAGATGAGAATGTGGCAAGGATAAGTTTTCTGAACATTGTAGATGCAATCCGGCAATTTCTCCTGCCATGGTTTCACTGTATGAATGATGAGGGCGCATATAAAAAACGGCTGCAAAAAGATATAAGAAAGTCGATTGGCGGCTATGACAGCAAAAATTGGCTTGAAGCGGCAAAATCGTGCCAGGACAGAGAAGCGGTAATAGAAGAGATGATTAGGCGGTTGAAACTGCCTAAGAATTTAGGTTAATTTGCGAAAACAACAATTCCGAAATGGGAATATAGAGACGCATAAAGATAAAAATATTCCGAAATGGGAATTTCTCCTTACAAAATCATAATTTTGTGATATAATGGCAACAATAAAACCGTAAGGAGAGTGATACTATGGTTCAGAGAACAGATTACCTTGAACATTTAAAAGCGTGGAAAGATGAAAAGGTGATAAAGGTTATTACGGGAATACGCCGATGCGGAAAGTCAACGCTGTTAAGACAGTATATGGATTATCTTATTGAAACAGGTGTGAAAGAAAAGCAGATAATTTTTTTGAACTTTGAGGAACTGGAGTATGAAGACCTGCTTGATTACAAGGCCTTATATCAATACCTTGTTTCAAACCTCAGTCCCGAAGGAACAACATATATCTTTCTGGACGAGATACAGAAAGTCCCTGAGTTTGAAAGGGCGGTAGACAGTCTTTACATTAAAGACAATGTTGACATCTACATTACAGGCTCTAATTCCTTTTTGCTTTCAGGAGAACTGGCAACACTGCTTTCGGGGCGTTATGTGAAACTGTCTGTGCTGCCTTTTTCCTTTAAGGAATATTACGAACTGAACGGCGATAAAAGCCCCGATGATGCTTTCATGGATTATATGAGCAACGGAGCGTTCCCATATGTTGCCCTTATGGACAAGACGAAAGAAAAAATTGACGCCTACCTTGAAGGCATCTATAACACGATTATCGTCAAGGATATTGAGGAACGGCAAAGCAGGAGAGAAAATAATAACTCAGAGAAACGCAAAATCAACGATATTGCCCTGCTGAAGAATATAGCAAGATTTCTTGCAGGCTCAATCGGAAGTCTCATATCGGTAAAGAGTATTACCGATTATATCATTTCTTCCGGAAGGAAAATATCTCCCAATACGGTAGAAGGTTATTTAGATGTACTGGAAGAAGCGTTTGTGTTTTATCCTGTGGACAGATATGATGTGCTTGGAAAACAACTGCTGAAAACAAACCGTAAGATTTACATTGTGGACTTGGGACTCAGACGGTTTATGCTTTCGCGAAGAAACTATGACTTGGGATTTTCCCTTGAAAATGTAGTTTACTTTGAACTTCTCCGCAGAGGATATACCGTAAACATCGGCAAAGCGGCAGCTTCCGAAGTGGATTTTGTGGCGCGAAAGAACGACAGATTGAAATATTATCAGGTGACAGCATCTCTTATGGACGAAAATACATTCCAAAGAGAAATTGCGCCGCTTAAAAGCCTGAACGACAATTACCCGAAAGCCATACTCACTCTTGACCGTTTCACAGCAGGTGACTATGACGGAATAGAAGTTATCAACATAATAGACTGGCTGCTCAATAAAACGGGCGCGGACATATAATCTGCATGAGATAAACGATGTGACATTTGTCACATCGTTTTCTTACATTTCACACTTCATTTTTCGGCACAAAATGATAATATGAAAGCATAGCAACAACAAAACTTTGATGCGGGAGAGGAAAACCATGATTGTAAAGATTGAGAACTTAGTCAAGCGCTATGGAGAACTGGTCGCCTTGGACCATTTTAATCTGGCCATTGAGGAGGGCGAGATTTTCGGCCTCTTAGGACCGAACGGCAGCGGGAAATCCACCACAATTAACTGCCTGTTGTCGCTTTTGGAATACGACAAGGGAAAGATTGAAGTATTTGGCCGGGAGATGAAACCGGGCAGCTATGACCTGAAAAAAGATATCGGCGTGGTCATGCAGAATGTAGCGGTATTTGACGAACTGACAGTCTATGAGAACATTGATTATTTCTGCGGCCTCTATGTAAAGGATAAGGCAAAACGGCGGGAGTTAGTGGAGGAGGCCATTGCCTTTGTGGAGCTTTCCGATTACAGGAAGTTTCTTCCCAAGAAGTTATCCGGCGGACTGCTGCGGCGGTTAAACATTGCCTGTGGCATTGCCCACAAGCCCAAGCTGATTATTATGGACGAGCCGACGGTGGCTGTGGACCCCCAGAGCCGGAATAAGATATTAGAGGGCATCAAGCAGTTGAACGAAAATGGGGCAACGGTCATTTATACCTCCCATTACATGGAGGAGGTGGAGCAGATATGCACCCGCATTGCCATTATGGACAAAGGAAAAAATATAGCCATTGGCACCAACGACGAGCTGAAATCCATGATTGATTTCGGGGAGACAATCAGCATGGAGGTAATGGAGCTTTCCGGGGAGCAGGTGCAGGAAATTGAGGCGCTGCCCCATGTGCAGCGGATTTTGTATGAGGCCCCCTATTTGAAGGTGTATTTTTCCAAAGGCAGGCATAACCTTTTAAGGCTTCTTGACTATATGAAGGAGAAGGATATTTCCTTCTGGAGCGTACATTCGGCGCTGCCCACCTTAAATGATGTATTTTTAGAGATTACCGGCAAAGAGCTGAGAGATTAGGAGGAGAGCGGTATGCAGCATTTTTTGTATCAGATAAAAAAGATTCTTCGAAGCCCTATGGTGCTGTTCTGGTCAATCAGCTTTCCGTTAATCCTAGGGACTCTGTTTTACTTTATGTTTTCCAGTCTCAATGAGGCCAGCCTGTTTTCCCGGATTCCCGTAGGGGTGGTGGGAGAAATGGAGGAGCCTTATTTTATGGAAATGCTGAAAGGCGCCGAGACCGGAGAGGGAAAGGCGATGTTTGAGGTGACTGCCTATGAGCGGGAATCCCAGGCCCAAAAAGCCTTAAAGCAGGATAAAATTGAGGGATATATTTTGATTGCAGATGAAGATTTTGAACTGGTGGTAAAGGATTCTACGGTAAGCGCCTCTATCATAAAGGTCTTTTTGGACCAGTATAAGCAAAACCGCGCGCTGATAGAGCGGGCAGCCGCGCATAATCCGGAAAAAATACAGGACCTGGTTATGGCCATGCTAAAGGGCGGAGAGGTGGAAATCGAGGACATTCCCTTAAAGGGACAGGACAAGGACCCCTATAACCAGTATTTCTACGCCCTGCTTGCCATGGCCTGCCTGATGGCGGCAGAGGTAGGGGTGCAAAACGGGCTTTCCATTCAGGCGGATTTATCTCCTTTGGGAGCCAGAAGAAATGCGTCGCCAAAGGGAAAAATCAGTCAGGTGGTGTCCGATTTTCTGGCCACGCTGTTCATCTACTGTGTTCTGATGGCCGGGATTTTGGCGGTTTTGGTGTATGTCTTTCATCGGGACTTTGGCAGCAGCAAAGGGCTGATTTTCTTAGGCGTCTGCGCGGGCTGCTTTACCGGGCTTGCGGCAGGCACCATGATTGCCGTTGTCTTCCGGGGCTCGCCCCGCGCAAAGGATGCAATTAGCGTTGCCTTTTATATGGCCAGTTCATTTTTGGGCGGATTGCAGTGGGTAAAGATTACCTACTATTTAGAGGAAACCTGTCCGATTGTCAACCGGATCAATCCGGCTACCCTGATCGTAAACGCCTTTAAAAGTCTGGCGATATTCGGAGATGTTCGGCAGTATTGGATCAATGTGGCTACGCTGGTGGGGATTGGTCTCCTCTTTATCGCAGTCAGTATAGTAAAGCTGGGGAGGACGAAGTATGCAAGTATTTAAGACATTTTTTAAGATGTTATACCATTACCGGGGAACAGTAATATTGTATCTGTGCATTTTTCTGGGCGTATCTTTGGCGATGTCTTCTGCAAACTCTGTGGATTCCCGGAAGGAGTTTGAGAATACCGGTATCTCTTTCGGACTGGTCGATGAGGAACAGGCGGCCTTTGGACGGGCCGTTCGGGAATATTTTGGCGGAGAGCATGAGATAAAGGAGCTTGCCTATGATGAGGAGAAGATAAAAGAGGCGCTTTACTGGAAGGAAATCAGTTATGTGCTGGTTATCCCCAAAGGCTTTACGGAGAGCCTGCTTTCCGGGCAAAAGGAGAAAATACAGCTAAAACGCATGAAGGTGCCGGGGGCCTATGAGTCTGACTATTTTGAGGCGGAGCTTGATATGTACCTTTCCAAGTTGACAGGCTTCTTAGAGGCGGGGTATAATTTAGAGGAGGCGGCGGAGGAACTCAATCAGTTAAAAAAGGAAGATACCAAAGTGCGCATGGCTTCCTTTGTCAACGCCGACCAGCATGATTTTATTACGGAATTTTTTGTGTATGTGCCATATCTTTTTATCACCCTGGGTATGACCGGAGCAGGGCTTATCCTGTTTTGTTTTAACAGGCCGGGCGTGAAAGAGCGGACGGAGTGCGGCGCTGCGCCCATAAAAGCAAGGCTTTTAAGCCTGACTTTGGCTGTGCTTGTATTCGGTCTGATGGAATTTGCACTGGTGTTTGCCATAGCGGGAATTGCCTCGAAGGGGGCAATCTTTACGGATGTCCGGCTGCCCTATTTTATGGCGAATATAGGAGTGATGCTGCTGTTTGGCTTAAGCCTTGCCATTTTGACCGGAACCATATCCTCGAATTTGCAGACCGTAACCGGCTTGACGAGTGTCTTAAGTCTGGCGCTCTGTTTCATGGGCGGGACATTTGTTCCTGTGCAGTTTTTCACCGGCGGAGTGGAACGGGTGGCCCGGTTTACGCCCGTTTACTGGTATACGGTCAATAATGCGGCGATTGGCGCTATCAGTGAGACCTCCGGGGGCGTTTTTTCGGATTTTCTGCCCCAGCTGGGCGTCGTTGGCGGTTACGCCCTGGTGGTGTTTGCGGCTGCCGTAGTCTGCATATATCATAAACGGCGGAGGGCGGCATAAAATGTAAGAGTAGGCAAAAAGTGGGCAAAAATGTTGCTTGAAATTAATTCCTGTCATATATATAATGATGTAAAAGGATTGGAAATTTCAAGGGGGAGACGCCTATGAACAGAGGAAGATTATGGTTTTGCCGGTTTATATTTATGTTGTTGGGTTTTGTGACAGTGTGGATTCCGTCTGTTGATTCAAAGGCGAGCTACCTTGAACTGCCTCAGACCATGTCGGTAGGACAGACATTGTCATTAAGGCCTAATGTTGCTTCTTTGTATCCAGGAGCTACTGATATGACGATTACTCCGGGAGATTGGAGTCTCTCAGGTACAGCGGTATCCATTGTTTCCCAAAATGATGACACCTGTGTAATAAAAGCGAATGCTGTCGGAACCGCAACTGTTACCTATAAGGTGACGGTATCGGTTCGGTACTATATTACGACAGGGGGAGAGGGCAAGTGGGAAACCAACAGCGATGCCCATACATATGCGTATAAGATTACCGTATACAATGAACATACGCTTTATTTTGACGCTAACGGAGGCACAGTTTCTCCTGCCTCGCAGAAGATAAAATATGGAGGCGGCCAGACTTACGGAACATTACCCCGGCCGGTAAGACAGGGGTATGTATTTGACGGTTGGTATACTGAGCCTACAGGAGGGAAGAAGATAACAGAGAACCATGTGGTAAGTGTCGATGCAGACCACACTCTCTATGCACATTGGACAAAGGATTATTCCTATACCATCCATTTTGACAGCAACGGCGGTACAGGCGATAAGCTAGAGGATATGGTTTGTAAATACGCAAACACCTACCAAATCCCTGCTAATCCTTATGTGCGTCCGGGATATCGATTCATAGGCTGGGGGACATCTCCGTCTGCTTCTTCCGGCACAATATACAATGAGAAACAATCCATATCGAATTTACTTCAATCCGCAGGAGCGATTACGCTTTACGCTTTATGGACAGACGCGCCTTATGCGTCGGGACATATCGATGGTACAGATATTGAATGGGAAGTTACGGTCGATGAGGAATTGGTTATAAGCGGGAGCGGAACGATAACGAAAGTTACAGAGTGGAGCAATTATAACGAACATATTAAAAGTATTATCCTCAATGCGGGTATTACGGAGATAGGTAATTATGCGTTTAAGGAATGTGGGACTTCTTGCCGGACAATACAGTTTCCGGGCACTCTTGAAACGATAGGAAGCGGAGTGCTTGACGGCAATTCTGTGCTGGAAGAGATACGGATACCGTCTTCTGTGAAGTCCATTGCGGCAAATGCTTTTATGGGAACTATAGATAATACGGGGCTGTACTATATGGGCTGTACGGGTTTAAAAAATATTTTTGTTGATAAAGATAACCCATACTACACAGATGTGGATGGTGTTTTGTTTAATCATGAACGAACGGAACTAATCGTATATCCCCCAAAACATGATGATACAAGTTATATTATTCCTTCCGGCGTGGAGAAGATAATGCCATATGCTTTTTGTAACACAGGAGACCAGCTTAATAAAATTATGGTATCTGCATCAGTTAACTGGATTGGTCTGTATGTTTTTTGTGCTTCCCAGGTTCAGGAAATTTATTTCCGAGGGACTCCGCCGGAATTGCAGAAGATTTCTTTACATTTGTATGCGGATGAACCCGATTCCCATGCTTTTGAATGTGTTAAAGCAACAGTGTATTATCCTGCATCTTATGAATCAGCATGGTCTTGGAGTGTTGTAGAAGATTATCAGGCTGCCGGCAACGACGATAAGGATACAAAACCGGAACTGACCTTTTCCACTATATCCCTTCATGATACTATAGCGGATTGTGTTGTAGAGCCGTCAGAGGAGTGCGTTTACAATGGGGAGGCGCTGACACCGAAGCTGTATGTGTCAGACGGTGGTCTGCTGTTGGAGAAGGGAGTGGATTATGAGGTATCCTGTGAGAACAATATTAATGCGGGAACCGGAATGGCGATAGTCAAAGGCATAGGGGAATACTCAGGCGAAAAGAATGTGGAGTTTACAATCCTGAAAGCAGAGCAGTCGATAAAGGTTAAATCCCCTGAAACGGTAGAGTCGGAAAAAAGTATAGAGATTGAAGAAGTTTCTTCGGCATTTGGTGATATAACTTACAAGAGTAATAATCCGGATATTGCGGAGGTTGATGAAAAGGGCAGGATTACCGGGCATAAGGTGGGGAAGGCAGCTATTGTTGTAAGCGCCGCAGGAGATGATAACCATGAAGCCGGTGAGTATGTGCTAAATATTACAGTCAGCCATAATAGTTCTATCCCGCCGGAGAGTCTCGCCGCTCAAAAGGGGGTGTTGGCTTCCCATATAGGGATGCCTGTTAGCCTGACTGACCTGACAGTTACTGCTAATTACCGGGATGGATACAGTCAGCCGGTAACCGGATATACCACAAATGTCGACAGTCTTGATGTGAATACTGTGGGTGAAAAGGAGCTCGTGATATCCTATATGGAAAACGGAAGTACCGTTCAGGCAAAATTAAAAATTAATGTGGAAGAGCATACGGCGGGGACTCCGGTTCGTGAAAATGAGAAAGACGGCAGATACGATGAAGTGGTGTATTGCAGTGTCTGCCATGCAGAAATGAGCCGCCAACCAAACCAGCAACCCCAACAACCCCAACAAACCCAAAATCAGCAGGAACAGCAAGCTCAGCAGAACCAGCCTTCTGTTAAGAGCACAGTTCAGATAGACAGTAATACGTATGTGTTGAATCAGAGCAGCATGACTGCGGCATTTACAGTTGCAAAGACTAAAGCTTCTAAAATTAAAGTTCCTGCAACGGTTAAAACAGACGGGCAGGTATACAAGGTGACTTCCATAGGCAGCAAAGCCTTTGCAAAGAACGCAAGACTTAAGGCGGTGGTGCTTGGTGAGAATATAGAAACCGTTGACAGTTCTGCATTTTCCGGATGTAGGAAGTTAAAGAGCATAATATGTAATTCGAAACTGAAAAAGATAGGAAACAGCGCTTTTGAGGGATGTACTGCGCTGAAAAAGATAATATTGCCGTCAAAGCTTAAAAGTATAGGGAAGAAGGCATTCAAAGACTGTAAAAAGCTATCCTCAGTGCAGTTTAAGGGAAAAACACCGCCTTCCTTCGGAAAAGACTGTTTTAAGGGAATATATAAAAAGGCCGGATTTAAGGTTCCTTCTAAGTCTAAGAAAATATACGAAAAGAAACTGACTGGTAAGACAGGAAAGAAAAAAACCATGACAATTAAATAGTAAGAATAAGAAAGAGGATATATATGCAAAGGTCGTTTAAGGTATTCTTAAGTATATGTTTAATTTGGCTGGGGGTGTGCCTGTGGGGTTTGCAGGCGTCCGCCCGGACGGTTGCCATTGCCCTGGACCCGGGGCATGGGGGCGAGGAAGAAGGGGCCATGTACTACGGTTTGTTGGAAAAGGATTTAAACCTGAAAATGGCAAAGTTTCTCAAGGAGGAGCTTTCCCGGTATCCGGAAGCGGAGGTGATGCTGACCAGAGAGGAAGACGAGCAGGTGCCCCTCTATGAACGGGCCCGCCGGGCTTCGGAGGGCGGGGCGGACATCTTAATCAGCCTTCATTTCAACGCCAGCGTGTCCCACCAGTCTAAGGGAGCGTCTGTGTATATCACAACGGCAGAAGCCTATCGGGAAAATCTCAGGCATTTTGCAGATTATCTGTTGGGGGAATTTGAGGCTGTCGGCCTTGATAATGCGGGAACCTTTGCCAGAGTGACCCAGATGGGCGGAAGGCGCGGGGACGGAAGCTTTGACGACTATTACGGGGTAATCCGCCATGCCGTCAATTACGGTATGCCCGCGATGATTATTGAGCACTGTTACATGGATGCGGAAGCGGATAAGCCTTTTTTTGCCTCCGAGGAAGGACTTAGAAAGCTGGCGAAGGCAGACGCCAACGGCATTGCGGCTTACTACGGGCTTCAGGCTGCCGACGGAACCGCTGTCACCCCGAAGACGGCGAAGAAATACGGCGCTACAACCAAGGCTTTGGAGAACGGTTATTATGAGGCGCCGGAGATAACCGGACTTCGGTTGCTCCAATATGACGGCATGACGATGGGGAAGGCCAGATTTCAGGTAAGCGTGGAGGACGGCGTCGGCGTCACCTCCATTTATCTTGTGTATAAGCATAGGGAAACCGGAGCTTCGGCGGAATTTTCCCTGATTTTGCCGGAAAGTCTGACGACGGGAACCTATGAATTAGAGGCGTATATTCCGCCGTATCTGGAACTGGGGAAATACGACCTTTCCTATATCGGCGCCTACAATGCGTCGGGTTATGACGCAGGCTATAATTATGCCGGCGGTTCCATGGTGGGCTTTGGAAAATGCGATTGGCTTAACAGCTTTTCCTATGGACAGGAGGCGGATTTGACAGTGACAAAAAAGGGAACATTAGCAGATTTGCATTTAGATAAAATTATCCGCAGGCTTGCTGCGGATATGGAAAGCGGCCTTGGCCGCGGACAGTCTCTTAATCTGGCGCCGGCGGGAAGGAAGTAATCCTTCGGCGCACCATGTGCGTATGAAGGCGAACCCGTCTACATTCCGGCAGAGATAAGAAGGACGCTTCCGGAATAGAAGGGTGCATATTTACCCCTCGATAAATTTCTCGTATTCCGTAAATACGGAGTCAAAGATACCGGCCAGCCCGACAAATTCACAACCGTAACGGTACAGACCGTTTTCTAATTCAGTCCTGTGGAGAATCTTGACAACGGTCAACAGCTTTTGGTCCGAGTTCTCCAACAAAATGGTGGCGTTGAAATAATAGTCATTGGGAATAAAGGTTGTCGTGGTAAATCCGATTCCCGCCTTGGAAATATCAAACACATCAATCTGGGCGTTCAAATCATGGATTACATCATTGTCCTGCTTGAAAACCTCGGATACTTCTAACTTTAACTGAATCGGTAATCTTTTATATCGTCTCTTCTCCTGCATGGCATATCTCCTCCGCATACATTATATTATAAAGCATTGTAGCATAAAACAATAAAAATAACAAATAAAATCCGATATCCATTGACAGTTTTATGAAAAAAGGATAACATAAAAGCCGGTATCTGATGTGATTCAGAGAGCATATTGACAAGTGATAAATAGTAGGAGACTTTTACATGAGCGATATTATGGATTACAGCTTTGATGAAGATGCGCTCCATGAGGAGTGCGGGGTTTTCGGTATTTATGATTTTGACGGCGGTGATGTGGCGGCTTCCATTTATTACGGACTGTTTGCCTTGCAGCATAGGGGCCAGGAGAGCTGCGGGATTGCAGTGTCGGATACGGAGGGACCGAAGGGAAAGGTGCTTTCCGCTAAGGGCATGGGGCTCGTCAATGAGGTGTTCACGCCGGAGGATTTAGACAAGCTAAAGGGCAACATCGGGGTAGGCCATGTCCGCTATTCTACCGCGGGCGCTTCCACCAGAGAGAACGCCCAGCCGTTGGTTTTAAACTATGTAAAGGGAACTTTGGGACTGGCCCATAACGGCAATCTGGTTAATGCGCCGGAGCTTCGGCGGGAGTTAGAGCTTAACGGGGCGATTTTTCAGACCACCATTGACTCGGAGGTCATTGCCTATCACATTGCCAGGGAGCGGGTGAAGGCCCCCAATGTGGAACAGGCGGTATTGCAGGCGCTCAAGAAGGTAAAGGGTTCCTACTCTTTGATTATTATGAGTCCACGAAAGCTGATTGGGGCAAGAGATCCATTCGGGTTCCGTCCTCTTTGCATTGGCAGGCGGAACAATACCTACATACTGGCTTCCGAAAGCTGCGCATTAGACACTATCGGGGCGGAGTTTGTGCGGGATGTGGAGCCGGGAGAGATGGTAGCCATATCGCCGGAAAATGGTCTTGTATCCTATAGGGATATGTGCCAGGACAAACATGCGAGATGCATTTTTGAATATATCTATTTTGCGAGACCGGACAGCGTTTTTGATAAAATGAGCGTCTATGAGTCAAGGATTATTGCGGGAAGATGTCTTGCCAAGGACTCGCCTGTGGAGGCGGATTTGGTGGTGGGCGTGCCGGAGTCCGGCAATGCGGCGGCGTTAGGCTATTCCCTGGAATCAGGGATTCCCTATGGAACGGCGTTTGTCAAGAACAGCTATGTGGGAAGAACATTTATTAAGCCCAAGCAGAGCCAGCGGGAGTCCAGCGTACAGGTAAAGCTGAATGTGTTAAAGGACGCCGTTAAGGGCAAGCGGGTGATTATGATTGACGATTCCATTGTCCGGGGAACCACCTCCGACCGGATTGTCAGCATGTTAAAGGAAGCAGGGGCTACGGAAGTGCATGTGCGGATTTCGTCGCCGCCTTTTTTGCACCCCTGTTATTTCGGAACCGATATACCCAGTGAGGATCAGTTGATTGCCCACAACCGCACCACGGAGGAAATCCGGGAGATATTAGGAGCGGATTCGTTAGGCTATTTAAGGTTGGAACGGCTTAAGGAGCTGTCTGCCGGAAGGCAGTACTGCGACGGCTGCTTTAGCGGCAATTATCCGTTAGAGCCGCCGAAGGAGGACATACGGGGGGAGCATGACGCCACCGTAAGAGAGAACAGGAAGAAAAGGATATAGATGAGGAGGAAGTATGAAGGATAAGTATGTAAGCCCATTGTCAGAGAGGTATGCCAGCCGGGAGATGCAGTATATTTTCTCACCGGATATGAAGTTTAAGACATGGAGAAAGCTGTGGATTGCATTAGCGGAGACGGAGCATGAGTTGGGATTGTCAGAAAACGGCAAGCCGGTCATTACGGAGGAACAGATTGAAGAACTGAAGGCTTTTCAGAACGATATTAATTATGATGTGGCGAGAAAACGGGAAAAACAGGTGCGTCATGATGTGATGAGCCATGTCTACGCCTACGGCAAGCAGTGTCCGGCGGCGGCGGGCATTATACATTTAGGCGCGACCAGCTGCTATGTAGGGGACAATACGGATGTAATCATTATGACCGAAGCGATGAAATTAGTCCGTAAGAAGCTGTTGAATGTCATCAATGAGCTTTCCCAATTTGCGATGAAATATAAGGACTTGCCAACCCTTGCCTTTACGCATTTCCAGCCAGCGCAGCCCACTACCGTAGGAAAGCGGGCAACCCTCTGGTTAGAGGATTTAATGCTGGATTTGTCCGATTTGGAATATATGATCAGCCAGCAGAAGCTCTTAGGCTGTAAGGGGACGACAGGAACCCAGGCCAGCTTTATGGAACTGTTTGACGGGGACCACGATACGGTGAGAAAGATTGACGGCATGATTGCCGAGAAGATGGGATTTAAGGAGTGCTATCCCGTCTCCGGACAGACCTATTCCCGGAAGGTGGACACAAGGGTGCTGAATGTGTTAAGCGGCATTGCGCAAAGCGCTCATAAGTTCTCCAACGATATCCGTCTGCTCCAGCATTTAAAGGAGATTGAGGAACCTTTTGAAAAGAACCAGATCGGTTCCTCCGCCATGGCTTACAAGCGGAACCCCATGCGGTCTGAACGGATTGCCTCTCTTGCCAATTATGTTATGGCGGATGCGTTAAATCCGGCGATTACAGCGGCAACCCAGTGGTTTGAACGGACGCTGGACGACTCCGCGAACAAGCGCATTTCCATTCCGGAGGCATTTCTTGCAGTGGACGGGATTTTGGATTTATATTTAAATGTAGTGGACGGGTTGGTGGTATATGACAAGGTTATCTATCAGCGGTTCATGAAGGAGATTCCGTTTATGGCGACAGAGAATATTATGATGGACGCAGTAAAGCGGGGCGGTGACCGCCAGGAGCTTCACGAGCGGATTCGGGAACATTCGATGGCTGCCGGCGCAGTAGTCAAGCAGGAGGGCAAAGAAAATGACTTGGTTGACCGTATCGCAGGCGATCCGGCCTTTGGCATGACAAAGGAAATGATTGTGGAATTGTTAGAGCCGAAGAATTTTGTGGGAAGGGCGCCGCAGCAGACAGAGGAGTTTATCACAGAGGTGGTTAAACCTGTGCTTGCCGCAAACAGCGACCTTCTGGGCATGACGGCAGAGATTACCGTATAAGAGATAAATTCAATCGATACAAAGGAAAAGGCCTGTTTCAGCGCAGAACTGGGGCAGGTCTTTTGTTAATTTTTCGTGAAGAATGAAAAATTTACTATGTGAAAAAGGTATTTTATGTTATACTATCATCTGGAGTATAATTGTTATTAGAAAAGAAAGGGTGATTGAGTGAACGATAACCACATGGAGAAGATTAATTCATATTCAATGATTACAGAGGAGATACAGGGATTGTCAGAATTATGCATGGAGAATCTCTATATTGATCCGGAACTGTTTACCAAATATGAAGTAAAGAGGGGTCTTAGAGATATCAATGGTAAGGGCGTGCTTACGGGCCTTACGGATGTCTCCAGGATTCAGTCATATATTGTGGAAGACAATGATATGATTCCATGCGACGGTAAGCTGTATTATCAGGGTGTGGATGTAGAGGATATAGTGGCAGGATTTATCAAGGAGAAACGGTTTGGCTATGAGGAGACGGTGTATCTGCTCCTGTTCGGAAAGCTGCCCAATGAGGATGAACTTGCCAAGATTACAAAGATATTAGCGGATTACAGGTCCTCCCTGCCGACGCATTTTGTCAGGGATATTATCTTAAAAGCGCCCAGCAAGGATATGATGAATACCCTTCAGAGAAGTATATTGACTTTGTATGCCTATGATGAAAAAGCAGATGACACATCGATTCCCAATGTGCTGCGCCAGTGCCTGCAATTAATTTCAGTAGTTCCGCTGCTGTCCGTATACGGATACCAGGCCTACAGCCATTATCACGATGGCAACAGCTTATACATACATACGCCTCAGCCTCAGCTGTCTACGGCGGAGAATATTCTGTATCTCTTAAGGCCGGACAGCAAATATTCGGAGTTAGAGGCAAGAATCTTAGATTTGGCGTTAGTTCTTCATGCAGAGCATGGCGGCGGTAATAATTCCACCTTTACCACCCATGTTGTAAGTTCTTCCGGAACGGACACCTATTCTTCCATGGCGGCTTCCCTAGGCTCCCTCAAAGGACCGAAGCATGGCGGCGCCAACATCAAGGTGACTAAGATGTTTGCAGACATGAAAGAACAGGTAAAGGACTGGGATGATGATGAGCAGATTAAGGCTTATCTCAAGAAGCTGTTGAATAAAGAGGCGTTTGACAGGGCAGGCTTAATCTATGGTATGGGACATGCGGTCTATTCCATTTCCGACCCCAGAGCCAAGGTGTTTAAGGGCTTTGTGGAGAAGCTTTCCGTGGAAAAGGGTTACGAGAAGGAATACCGGCTTTATTCCAATGTGGAGCGGTTAGCGCCGGAGGTTATTGCAGAGGAGCGCAGGATTTATAAGGGCGTAAGCGCCAATGTGGATTTCTATTCCGGCTTTGTGTATCAGATGTTGGGACTGCCGGTGGAACTGTTTACCCCGCTGTTTGCCGTTGCCAGAATGGCAGGCTGGAGCGCGCACCGCATTGAGGAGCTGATTAACCAGGGTAAGATTATCCGTCCGGCCTATAAGGCGGTAAAGAAACAGCAGCCTTATATTCCAATGGCTGAGAGGGAATAATTTGTTGAGCGGTTATATAAAAGGAGGTAGAGAGATGGACAGCAAGGTGATGAACAAGTTAAGCTATGGTTTGTTTGTACTGACAGCGAAGGACGGAGATAAAGATAACGGGTGTATTATCAATACCGGCGCCCAGGTTACTACATCTCCTAACCGGATTATTATCACTGTGAATAAGGATAACTATACCCATGATATGGTGATGAAGACGAAGGAATTCAATCTCTCCATATTAGATGAGAGCGCTACCTTTGCCACATTCCAGCATTTTGGGTTTCAGAGCGGACGGGATACGGATAAGTTTGCGGATTATGAATACAGCAGGGCGCAGAATGGCGTCGCTTACCTTACAAAGGAGTGTAACGGGTATATTTCCGGCAAGGTAGTTGATACAGTGGATTTGGGCACCCATACATTATTCATTGCAGATGTGACCGGCGGCGAAATATTGTCGGATAAGCCTTCGGCTACCTACGCCTACTATCATGCCAACATTAAGAAGGCGCCGGGAACAGAGGAAAAGAAGAAAGGCTTTGTCTGTACAATCTGTGGCTATATCTATGAGGGAGATACTCTGCCGGCGGATTTTGTCTGCCCGATTTGTAAGCATGGAGCGGAGGATTTTCAGCCTTTATAGGAGAAATCCGGTTTGTAGTATAGTAGAAATCAGGTGAGGGAATGATTCGGGAGCGGGATAAGGCAATATTAAAATGCGGATTTTTGATTGTGATTTTCTATGTGGCGGTAGAGCATTTGTCGCTGATTAAGAGCATAGCGCTCGCCTGCTATAAAGCAATATCACCTTTATTATACGGGGTGGTAATCGCCTTTGTCATTAACCTGATTGTGGTTAAGCTGGAGCAGTATATGACGAAGGGGATTTTTGAAAATCAGGTAATCCGGCGGACCGTATCCATTATCATATCGGTGTTGATTTTAGCGGGAATGATTACCATTGTGTGCTTTAATGTGATACCGGGAATTGTGGACAGCGTGAAGCAGATTGCGGCAAGGGTTCCGCATGCCTTAGATACGACTGGTGCATTTTTAGAAAAGAATTTCGGAATTTCCAAGGATTTAATTGACACGGTACAGAATTTTAAGATAGATGAAGACATTGTCAATGATATGTTCGGTCTGATAGAAAACGAGTCGGTTATGGGCGCGATTAAGGCCAGCGGCAATGTGGTCGGAAGCGTGGTCTCTGTCTTTGCCAAATTTTTTATCGGTTTGTTCTTTGCCTTTTATATTCTGGCAAAGAAAGAGGCGATTCTAGTCTGGATACGCCGCTTTATGGAGTCTTATTTCCCTGATAATGTGGCGGCAGAGCTTGAGAAAATCGGACACATCATCTATGAGACCTATGCCAGCTTTATTTCCGGCCAGTGCTTAGACGCCGTAATATTAGGCGGACTGGTAGCCTTTTCCATGGGCGTTGCCGGAATGCCCTATCCGGTATTAATCGGCGTGATTGTGGCAGTGACCGCTTTAGTTCCTGTGGTGGGCGCATTTTTCGGCGGAGCAGTCGGGGCAATCCTGCTGGTTATGGAATCGCCTGTGCAGGCGCTTACCTTTATTGTGATGTTCCTGATTTTGCAGCAGGTTGACAACCGTCTGATTTATCCCCATGTTGTGGGCAACGCCATAGGGATTCCGTCCATTTTAATATTTGCAGCCATTATCATCGGCGGTGAATTTAACGGTGTAATCGGTATGTTTTTGGGGATTCCCTTTACCGCGGTAATATACACCCTTGTAGAGATGGACATGGAACGCCGCAAGAAGAAAAAGATAGCGGTTGCAAACCAGGAAAATAAGACCTGATTGCAAAAACCTGTAGAAAACAATATCGTATTATATGAATGAAACAATTACAGCAGATTTAGCAGCTCTGATACCATTACTAAAGTCAATATCGCATTATATGAACGAAACAATTACCATACGCAGGCACTGCGAGCCCGCCGGTACTTAGGCGGTGCGCAGCAGCGCCTTATGTACCGTTGCGTGGCGAGGGTAGCGGGAGCGTGCCTGCGATGGTATTGTTTCGTTTGTAAAATTATATAAAAGCCTAAAATTTGCAATTACGCATAAAAGATGTAAAAGGGGAACAAAAATGGTTTCTTTTGTAGAGTTTAAAAATGTCAGTAAATGCTATCACACCGGGGAAGTGGAAATCCATGCGCTTTCCGGTGTGAATTTTTCTCTGGAAAAAGGGGAATTTACGATTATTGTAGGCGCTTCCGGAGCCGGAAAGACGACCATACTGAATATTCTGGGTGGAATGGACACGCTGACAGAGGGCGAGGTATGGTTAGATGGCAAACAAATATCCAGCCTGAATAAAAAGGAGCTTACCACTTATAGAAGGTATGATGTGGGATTTGTGTTTCAGTTTTATAATCTGATTGGCAATTTAACGGCGCTGGAAAATGTGGAGTTAGCTTCCCAGATTTGTAAAAATCCGTTGGACGCCAGAGAGGTGCTTGATAAGGTGGGACTTTCTGAGAGAATGTCCAATTTTCCGGCGCAGCTATCCGGCGGTGAGCAGCAAAGGGTTGCCATTGCCAGGGCCCTGGCTAAGAATCCCAAGCTGCTTCTCTGTGACGAGCCTACGGGAGCCTTAGATTACAAGACAGGAAAGGCAGTGCTTAAGCTGTTGCAGGATACCTGCCGACAGACCGGTACTACAGTGGTCGTCATTACCCATAACCAAGCGTTGACAGGAATGGCGGACAGAGTCATAACGGTAAAGAGCGGGCAGATTGACAGTATCCGAAAAAATGAACACACAGTGGATGTGGAAGAACTTGAATGGTGATGTGATGAATAAGGGAATGATAAAATCAACCTTTCGGGAAATAAAAACCAGCTTTGGAAGATATATGGCCATGCTGTTAATTGTGGCTTTAGGAATCGGATTTTTTGCAGGGCTTAAGGTGGCGTACCGGCTGATGTTAGACAGCGCGGATTATTATCTGGACAATCATGAGATGTATGACTATCAGATGATTTCTACCCTGGGCTTTGACGAGGAGGCCGCCGATATGCTGTCGAAGGAACAGGGCGTGAGGCAGTCCGAGGGCAGCAAGAGCATGGATGCGCTGATGATGGGAGAGGGCGGCAATGAGTGGGTAGTCCGTGCGCTGGAGCTTCCGGAAAAAGTAAATGTGCCGGAACTGACAGCCGGGCGGATGCCGGAAAATGCCGGGGAATGTTTGGCGGATGAACACGCTTTTTCCAAGGACAGCATTGGAACAACACTCACCCTTTCCGACGCCAATGAAGAGGAGACCACAGATGCCTTTCAGGTGCAGGCGTATACCATTGTGGGACTGGTGCGCTCTCCGATTTACATCTATTACCAGCGAGGGGCAACCTCTGTGGGGGACGGCATGATTGACGGCTACATCTATCTGAAGCCGGAAGCCTTTGATATGGATTACGATACCAGCATTTATGTGATGTTTGACCAGAATACGCCTCTTTATTCCGAGAAATATGACAACCTGATTTCCGCGAAGGAGGATATATGGGAACAGCTTAACGAACAGACTGCGAATAGCCGCTATGACCGCATTTACAACGACGCCAGAGAGGAAATCGCCGATGCGCAGCAGACATTAGATGAAAACAAAAGCGAGGGAGAGCAGGAGCTTTCCGATGCTTTGAAGGAATTGGAGGATGGAAAAAGCCAGCTTGCAGACGGAAAGCGTCAGATCCGCAATGCAAAAAAGACCATAGCGGAAAATGAAGAAAAGCTTGAAAAAAGCGAGAAGGAATATAAAGAAGGACTTAAGGCATACCGCAAAAATAAAAAGGAGTTCGATAAGGGAAAGGCGGATTATCAGGCGGGGCTTTCGGCTTACGAGACCGGTTATGCGGAGTATCAGACAAAGAAAGCAGAATATGATTCCGGAAAGGCCGCCTATGAGGAAAGCGAGAAGCAGTATGCAGAAGCCATGGCCGCTTATGAAGCAGGAAAGGCGTATTTGAGCGAGGCGGACAGACAGGCAAAGGAGAAGGAGCTTGCCGGATGGCGGGCAACTCTTGACGCCACAGGGGCCGGGCTTACAGAGGCGGGGATTACGCTTAGCGCCGCAGAAGCAGACTTTGCGGCAAATAAAGCCCGGCTTGACAAATCCGGCAAGGAGATTGCAAAGGGAGAAAAGGAACTTGCCAAAGCGAAAAAGAAGCTGGATGAGGCGGCGTTACAGATCAAAGAGGGGAAGGAAGAGTTAGAAAAGGCGAAAAGGCAGATTGCGGATAAGGAGAGGGAATTAGTCACCGCAGAGCAGGAACTTGCAGACGGGCAGGCGGAATATGAGGACGCCCGCGGGGAATTTGACGAGGAAATCGGGAAGGCGGAAAAAGAGCTTGCAGATGCAAAAAAAGAGGTGGCGGACATAGAAAAGCCGGATACCTATCTGTTAGGCAGGAGCAGCAATATCGGTTACGAGAGCTTTAAAAATGATGCGGGTATTATTGAGGGCGTGTCGAGGGTATTTCCCATTTTTTTCTTTCTGGTGGCAGCGCTGGTCTGCATGACTACCATGACGAGAATGATGGAGGAACAGCGCACCCAGATTGGCGTGTTAAAGGCGTTAGGGTATTCTAATGGCGCCATTATCGGAAAATATATTACCTATTCCGGCAGCGCGGCGGCGCTTGGGGCGGTTCTTGGTTACTTTGCGGGAACCTGGGTATTTTCCATGGTAATCTGGACAGCCTATAAGATGATGTATGATATGGGTTCGCTGCGGTATTTGTTTAAGCCGGGGTATCTGCTGATGTCTGTTTTGGCGGCGCTCATATGCGCGGGAGGCGCGACCTTTATTTCCTGTTACCGTGAATTGCAGGAGATGGCGGCAGCGCTGATGCGGCCTAAGGCGCCGAAGACCGGAAAACGCGTATTTTTAGAGCGGATTTCCCCGCTGTGGAACCGGCTGAAATTTTTAGATAAGGTATCTATCCGGTACCTGTTTCGCTATAAAAAGCGTCTTTTTATGATGATAGTAGGCGTCAGCGGCTGTACGGCCCTGTTGGTAACGGGTTTAGGCATCCGGGATTCCATTGCGGGAATTGCCAATACCCAGTTTGATACCATATTCGTCTATGACCTGGCAGTAGGGTTAGAGGAAGAAGAATCAGTGGAAGCAGATGGGGTAACGGATTCCCTGCTTGTCTGCGGGCAGAGCGTGGAGCTTCATTCGGAAGGCAGGACAAAGGATGTCAATCTCTTGGTTCCTAAGGAAAGAAAAGACTTTGGACAGTATATTGATCTCCACGATAAAGCGGGAAACGCCATTGCTTTTCCGGGGGAAGGCGAGGCTGTCATTTCCTTTAAGATTGCAGAGAATTATGATATTCATGAGGGAGACACGATTCACTTGCAAAATTCGGACTTAAAGGGCGGCGAGGTTACGGTTACCGGTATTTTTGAGAATTATTTTAACCATTATGTGGTTATGGAACCGGAAACCTATGAGGCGCTCTTTGGGGAAGAGGCCGATTTTAATGAAATGTTTGTCAATGTGGAGGAAGACAAAATCCATGAGACGGCGGCTGCGTTTATGAAGCAGGACAGCGTGACGACGGTGTCCATCAGCGAGGATTCTAAGACGCATGTGTCCGATATGATGAAAAGTCTGGATTATGTGGTGATTCTGGTGGTAATCTGCGCGGCGCTGCTGGCATTTATTGTAATCTACAACCTGAACAATATCAATATCACAGAGCGGATACGGGAGATTGCCACCATAAAGGTGTTAGGCTTCTATAAAGAGGAAACCCATTCCTATGTGTTCCGGGAAAATATGGCGCTGACTCTGTTGGGAAGCCTTGTGGGCATTGGTCTGGGATACTGCCTTCATGATTTTGTCATGAAACAGATTAACATTGATGCAGTGGCATTTGATGTGCATATTACTTTGTTAAGCTACATCATCAGCATTGTGCTGACGCTGCTTTTTAATCAGTTAGTCAATCTGTTCATGTCCAGAAAGTTAGAGGCTGTGGACATGGCAGAATCCCTGAAATCAGTTGAATAAAGGTATGCCCTTAGTAAGATATGCGGTTATTCCTTTCCGTTCCAGCAGTAGGTACACAGCTTGTCCTCCGGAAGTCCCACTGCCGCTAACATATCATCCAGCCGGTTGTAGCGGAGGGTAGTAAAATTAAGCTCCTTGCGAATCTCCTCCACCATCTGGTCATACTTTGGAGATTCCGGATCGGTGTACTGCTGTAATACTTCTTCGGATACATCTTCTGTCCCCTCTAACTTTGCAATTACCCGTCTGGTAATTAAGTCCATTTCGGAGGAGGAACGGGAGAAATTCAGGTATTTGCAGCCGTATACCAAAGGCGGACAGGCAGGGCGGATATGTACTTCCTTTGCGCCGCTTTGGTATAAAAATTCTGTGGTTTCCCGAAGCTGGGTTCCCCGTACAATCGAGTCGTCAATTAATAACAGGCTCTTATCTTTAATTAAATCATGAACAGCTAATAGCTTCATCTTAGCGATGAGGTTTCTCTTGCTCTGTATGGTAGGCATAAAGGAACGGGGCCAGGTGGGAGTGTATTTGATGAACGGTCTGGAAAACGGAATACCGGACGCATTGGAATATCCAACGGCATGGGCGGTTCCGGAATCCGGTACTCCGGCAACAATATCCGGTTTTACATTATCCCGCTTTGCCAGGCTTGCCCCGCAGTTGTAGCGCATCTGCTCCACGCTGACGCCCTCATAGGAGCTGGAGGGATAGCCGTAGTAAACCCACAGGAAGGTACAGATTTTCATTTTGTCCCCCGGCGGCACTAAGGTCTTGACGCCCTCCTGCGTTACAATGTCAATTTCTCCGGGTCCTAATTCCTTATAATCCTCATAACCTAAATTGCGGTATGCAAAATCCTCAAAGGTCAGGCACCAGGCGTCTTCCTTTTTGCCGATGATAACCGGCGTTCGCCCGTACTTATCCCTGGCCGCATAGATGCCCTTTGGCGTCATAAGCAGGATCGTCAGGGAACCGTCAATTAACTCTAAGGCGTAGTGTATGCCGTCGATAATATTTTCCTTCTGGTTGATGATGGCGGCAATCAGCTCGGTTGGATTGATATCTCCGCCGCTCATCTCTAAAAAATGGGAATTGCCGTGATTAAAAATGGTATTGACAATCTCATCTGTGTTATTAATCTTGCTGACTGTGGTAATGGCGTAGGTGCCATGATGGGAGCGCACGATTAAGGGCTGCGGCTCATAGTCCGATATGCAGCCAATTCCCATATAACCATGCATTTCCCGCATATCCTTGTCAAACTTGGTACGGAAAGGGGCGTTCTCAATATTGTGAATGGAGCGGTCAAAGCCTTTCTCTCCATAGACAGCCATACCTCCCCGCCTGGTACCTAAATGCGAATGGTAGTCGGTTCCGAAAAATAAATCAAACATACAGTCTTCTTTTGCGACAACTCCAAAAAATCCACCCATGGTTTTCTCCTTTTGCAATTGAGATGTAATTTAGCAACAGCGAAACGCAGTATATCTTATGATTGCGCAGTTTAACCATACCGACGCAGGCACGCTTGCGCTACTCTCGCCACGCAGCGGTACTAAGGCGCTGCTACGCACCACCTAAGTACCGGCGGGCTCATAGTGCCTGCTTACGGTATTGGTTAAGCTGCGCAATCCATACAGGTCTGCGGGCGTTTCGCAAATGTATGCATAAATTAAGTATTAACAATAAATATCCTTAGAAAGTATAACAAGCAATGGGGGAACTGGCAAGAGGAAATTGTGAAATACAGTTTTATAATATACAAAGGCTAAAAATTGTGATATAATATGAGCACTTAATGTTTGCGAAAGCAATAAGCCGTGCGGACATGGCGAATGACAAAGCGTCTGCATGCAGACAGATTTGTCAGATGCCATCGAGATAGGGCTTAACATAACTAAAGCGGCAATTAGGGAAGCAGGATTGCTACACTGGGGAGAAAAAAGAAAGTGGGATGTATATTATGAGTATGTGGATATTAGTTGTAGACGACAACACATCGAACCTGACCATGGCCAACCATATATTAGGGGAGGCAGGAATTAAAGTGAGTTGCGTAAAGTCCGGTGAAGCGGCAGTGAAATTCTTACAGTTTAACAAACCGGATTTGATTTTGCTTGACATACATATGCCGGAGATGGATGGATTCGAGACCATCTCCATAATCAGGGAACGCTACGGCATAGTGGATATACCTGTGATTTTCTTAACGGCAGATGATGACAGCGAGACGGAGACAAAGGGCCTGAATACAGGCGCGATTGATTTTATTAAGAAGCCCTTTGTGCCGGAAGTGCTTTTGCTGCGGGTGAAAAATGCCATTGAACTGAACCGGCTGCAAACGAACTTAGCCCAGGAGGTAGAGGAAAAGACGCATGAGGTGTTAGAGCAGCACAGGAAGCTAGAGGCTTTGTTTATCCAGATTATCAAGGCCCTTTCCGGCGCCATTGACGCCAAGGATACGTATACGAAAGGACATTCCTCCAGAGTGGCGGAGTATTCGATGCAGATTGCGAAAAGAGCGGGACTGTCCCGGGAACAGCAGGAGGACATTTATACCATCGGACTTCTTCATGATGTGGGCAAGATTGGGATTCCCGACACCATTATCAATAAGCCTTCTGCGCTCAGTGATGAGGAATACAATATCATTAAGACGCATCCCGCATTAAGGGAGACCATTTTAAAAAATATTAAGGAATTTCCAAAGCTGGTGACCGGAGCCAGATACCACCATGAACGCTATGACGGCGGCGGTTATCCCGATGGATTATCCGGCAAGGACATTCCCTTAGAGGCCCGGATTATTGCGGTTGCGGATTCCTATGATGCGATGACGTCGAGAAGAAGCTACCGGGACGCCCTGCCGCAGGAGAAGGTGCGCGCTGAGATTGAAAAGGGGAAGGGAACCCAGTTTGATCCCGCATTTGCAGATATTATGCTGGCAATGATAGATGAAGACAACGATTACCTTATGCGGGAGAGATAACAGGAGGAAATGTTCTATGCATGAACAGGAAAAGAGACAGGAATCATATCTGACGCTGCTGCTCTGCTACACATTTTTTCTGGCGTTGCTGACCGTGGAGGCGCTTTTGCTGGACTGGGATATGTCTGTGGTGCTCAGGCTGTTTTTATGGCTGGTGGCATGCTGGGTGATTTTTGTCAGCAGGAGGGTTCCGGGAGAACTGAAAAAATGGCTGTATTTCGTGATGAGCATGTGCGCTTTTTTCTTTTTTGGCATCCATGAGACCAGCTTTTTTGACCTTGCTCCTGTCATGATTGCAGTGATTATCATCTATTATGTTGCGGGAATGTACAGCATGATTCGTCTTTGCATGGCTGTGTATTATGTGGTCATGGTCTATGATCTTGTTTTTGTCTTTGGCAAAAGTTTTTCTTATACGCCGATTATGATTTTTCGAATACTGTTTCATTTTGTGATGGTCTTTTTAGTGGGGCGCATCCTCGGTCATCTGGTTGACAAATCCGACAGGGAGCGCAGGGAAATGGACATGCGGATTGCAGAATTGGAGGATACCAACCGCCGGACGGAGGATTTTTTAACCAATGTGTCCCATGAGCTGCGGACGCCCATTAATGCAGTAACGGGACTGACAACGGTCATGCTGAAAAAACGCCGTAATGCGCAGGATCGGGATAACCTTCTGTCTATCCAGCAGGCAGGACACCGCCTGTTCCGGCAGATTGAGGACATTCTGGATTTTACCGAGATTGATACCGGAAGGGTGATTTTGAGCGAGGAGGATTATATGATCGCCTCCCTCGTCAATGATATTATCTCCGAAAGCCGTGTGATGAACAATAAGCAGGGACTGGAATTGATATTTGACGTGGACGCGGGCATACCCGCCGTGCTGCATGGAGACGCAAGAAAGATAAAGAAGATCATCAAGCATCTGTTGGATAACGCCATCAAATTTACGGATAAGGGCGGCGTCTGTGTAAGAATATACGGACTGCCGAAGCCTTACGGAATCAACCTGTGTATCCGGATTACGGATACCGGAACCGGCATGGACAAAAAAAGCATGGAAAAAATCCGGGAGAAGTTCTACCAGTCCAGCGGTGGAAGGAACCGAAAAGCAGGCGGCCTTGGTCTTGGCATTCCGATTGTCTATGGCATGGCGTCCGCCATGGAGGGCTTTGTCCATGTGGAAAGCAGGGAGGGGAGCGGTACCTGCGTTACCGTCAGTATTCCCCAGAAGGTGACGGACGATACTAAGTGTATGAAGGTGGACCGGCGCAGCGAGCTTTGCCTGGCCTGCTATCTCAGACCGGAGAAATATGAGACTCCGGAGGTCAGAAAATTCTATGATGAAGTTATTACCCACATTGCCTGCGAGCTGGATGTCTCCGTTCACAGGGTGTTTAATATGGATGAGTTAGATAGCCTTGCGCGGGCTTATGAGCTGACGCATTTGTTTGTGGCAAAAGAGGAATATGAGGATGATCCGGATTGGTTTGAGGCATTAGATGAGGAAGTGCAGGTTGTCCTGATTGGAAACGAGGACTATATTTTGCCGGAGGGAAGCCGGGTGAAACTGCTGGAAAAACCGTTTTCCGCTTTTCCGGTTGTCAATATATTGAATACGGTGCCGGAGGAACAGGAGGGCGAGCAGACAGAAAAACGGATGCTCTGTCCGGGCGTCAGGGTTTTAGTTGTGGATGACGAGCCCATGAACCGTATGGTGGCAGAGGGAATTTTCCGGGATTACCGCATGGAGGTCGAGACTGCGGAGAGCGGCAGAAAGGCGATTGAAATCTGCGGCAGGAAGGAGTTTGACCTGATTTTTCTGGATCATATGATGCCGGAGATGGACGGGGTGGAAACCTTAAAGCATCTGCGCAGATTAAAGACCGGTTCCGCCAATTCCCTTACCGTCATTGCCTTTACCGCCAATGCGGTCAGCGGCGCCAGGGAGATGTTCTTAGGAGAGGGCTTTGATGAGTTTGTGCCCAAACCCGTAGAGACCGCTGAATTGGAACGGGTTTTGCGTAAGGTGCTGCCAAAGTCCCGGATTCAGTATGTGGACGGCAGCCAGCTGCAGGAGCAGACGGCGCAGTCAGACGAAGAGCTTACAGAAAATAAAAAGGAGCCGGAAGACGAAAGACAGGCGGGCACGAAAAAAACTGATGAAAAAAAGGCTCCGAGGGGAAAGCTAGCGCCGTTTCGGGAGCTGGGCATCAACACGAAAGAAGGCATGACCTATTGCAGAGGGGAAGAAAGCTTTTATCTGCAAATGCTTGAGATGTACGCAAAGGAAGCGGAGCAGAAGGCAGAGCAGTTAGAGAGCCTGTATGCGGCGAAGGATTATGAGAATTACCGGATTCAGGTTCATTCCCTGAAAAGCACATCCAGACTGTTAGGAGCAGATTCCATTTTTGAGATGGCAAAAAACCAGGAAACGGCGGCCAAGGAAAGCGACCTGACATATATGGAAGGCCACCATGAAGAACTGTTAGACGCATATAGAACGCTTGGCGGTAAGTTCCGTGAGATTCTCGGCATAGAGGAGGACTTCGGTCCGGAACACCGGGAGGAGGCAGATGAGGAAGAAGCATCTGACGAAGAACTGCCACAGGGCAGGGTTTTGTCAGATGAAGAACTGTTTGAACAGTTAGAGCTTTTACAGGAAAGCCTTGCCACCTACGAATCTGACGGCGCAGAGCGGATTCTCAGTGAATTGGGAGAAACCATGTGGCAGGGAAAGAGAGTGAAGAAGCTGCTCCGGGAAATCAGCCGGGCTATGGAGCAGTTCGAGTTTGAGGAGGCGGCCCGGAAACTTACCGATCTGACTAAGAGCCTGAAAGAAGGTGAAGCGTGATGAAACTGGAAAAACTGGGACAAAAAATTGCAGGTAACAGCAGGCAGTCCTTGCAGGAGCGGGTGTTTCGCTTAATTACCAATATTGGCATTGTCGGTCTGGTGTTGGGCGGCGTTACCGGTTTCTTTGCGGGGGAGAGCCTGACGAACCAGCTTTCCATATTGGCGGCGGTTGTTATTTTTGCCATTATTGTTATTATCACCCTGCGCACCCACAAAATCCAGCGTGGCGCGATCATCATATCCGCGCTGGCTATGTTTTTAGTGCTGCCCTTTAATTTCCTGACTGCCGGAGGGGTATTCGGGGGCGGTCCGATTTGGTTTGTATTAGGCTTTGTTCTCGTCACGCTTACGGTAGAGGGAAAGGCAAAATATATCCTGCTTTCGGGCGGTTATATCATGTTTTTAATCTGTTATTATATTGCGTATTTTTACCCCCAGCGCATCACGCAGCACAACCTGGAGATGACCTATGTGGACTCCGCCATGACATTAACCATTGTTTCCTTTGTGACCTGCGGCATGCTCTTGTTCCAGAAGGGCTCCTACAAGACGGAAAATGAGATGGTGCGGGAGCAGAACAAAAAGATTGAAGAGCTGAACAAGGCGCAGAACCGTTTCTTTTCCAGCATGAGCCATGAAATCCGCACGCCGATTAATACCATTATCGGCCTGAATGAAATGATTTTGCGGGAAGATGTATCGGACGAGGTAGTGGAGGATGCGAGAAATATCCAGAATGCGAGCAAGATTTTGTTAGCCCTCATCAATGATATTCTAGATATGTCCAAGATGGAATCGGGGAAAATGGATATCGTCACGGAGGTCTATGATGTGGGCGATTCCCTTTCCGACATCGTCAACATGATCTGGGTAAGGGCAAAGGAAAAGGGGCTTAGTTTCCACATTGATGTGGCGGAGGATATTCCGTCTAAACTCTATGGCGACGAGGTGCGGATTAAGCAGATTCTTATCAACCTGTTAAATAATGCGGTAAAATATACGCCGGAAGGCTCCGTTACCCTGTCTATTCAGTGCAAGAAAAAAGAAGGTGACATTGTGCATGTGGTGTATTCGGTGACGGATACCGGCATGGGCATCAAAAAGGAAAGCATTCCCCATCTGTTTGACGCATTTCAGCGGGTGGATGTAACGGAGAATCACTATATTGAGGGAACCGGACTGGGACTTTCCATTGTAAAGCAGCTGGTGGATCTGATGGGCGGTGAAATCGGCGTGGACAGCGTCTACCGGAAGGGCTCCAGCTTTGTGGTTACCCTGCCACAGAGAGTGGCCGAGGAGAAAAAGTTAGGAGAGCTGGATTTTGAAAAGAAACGGACGCTAAATGCCCATGAACACTATAAAGCGTCCTTCGAGGCGCCAAAGGCCCATGTCCTGATTGTAGATGATAATGAAACCAATCTGTTAGTGGCGGAAAAACTGCTTCAGGCAACCAGGGTAAATGTGGATAAGGCCAAAAGCGGCGCAGAATGTATTAGGCTTTCCTTACAGCACCGCTATGACGCCATATTTATGGATCACCTTATGCCGGAGATGGACGGCATCGAGTGCCTCCACCAGCTCCGCAGCCAGGTGGGCGGACTGAATATGGAAACGCCGGTGGTAATTTTAACGGCCAATGCAGGCGGGGAGAATCAGGCGCTTTATAAGCGGGAAGGTTTTGACGGTTATCTCTTAAAGCCCGTAAGCGGCGCCCAGTTAGAGGAAGAACTGCTTAAGCATCTGCCAAGGGAGATGGTGAGTCTTGCCAATGCTCAGGAGTTTAAGGACATGGTGGTGGGACCGGTTTTGGGACACAAGAGAAAGCTGCCGGTAATGATTACGACGGACAGCGTCAGCGATATTCCTGTGGAGTTGGCAAAGAAATACCGGATTGAGGTCATGCCGTACCGGGTTCTCACAGAAGGCGGAGAATTTAAGGACGGCGAGGAGATTGAAACGGAGGGTGTGCTTACCTACATTGGGGAGAATGGCAAAAATGTGCGCTCCGAAGCTCCCGAACCGGAGGACTACGAGGTGTTCTTCTCCGAGCAGTTAGCCGGCGCCCAGCATATTATACATATTGCCATGGCAAAGAATGCCAGCCAGGGTTACGAAAATGCGTTAAAAGCTTCGAGAACATTTGACAATGTGACGGTAATCGATTCCGGACATTTGTCCAGCGGCATGGGACTGATTGTTCTGTACGCCGCCATGCATGCCGCAGAGGGAATGAATGTGGAGGCGGTATTAAAGGAGATTGACAATATGAAAGCCCGGACAAAGACCAGCTTTATTGTGGGGGATACAGAATATTTAGCCCGTGCCGGCAGGATTCCCGACAAGGTCAACGCTATCTGCCAGGCGTTCATGCTGCATCCGGTTATTGTGCTGAAAAACAGCAGCATGACGGTTGGGGCAATTCGCATGGGGGGCAGGGACGTCATATGGAGAAAATACATTGACTCTGTTTTGAAGAACGGACCCAAGATTGACAGGCGTATGTTATTCATTACCCATGCGGGATTGAACCAGGACGAACTAGACGGAATCGCAGACCGGGTACGGGAAAAGATTCCTTTTGAACAGGTGATTTACCAGAAGGCTTCGCCGGCGATTTCCGCCAACTGCGGGCCGGACAGTTTTGGCCTTTTGTATATGCAAAAATCAGAGCGTGAAACAGCAGATGAAGCAATAAAGTAAAGAAAAAGGAGCGCCGTCGGAAAGCGGCAGGCGTTCCGGTTTGGAGGCAGTGATGAAAAGAAAGAATACAAACCATAGGCGGAGCCGGATTATGATTTTGGTTATGGCAGCCGTAATTTTAGCGGGACTGCTGGGCAATATCTTATTGATGTATACCATTTCAGCGAAGCAGGCGCAGGAGCTTGGCCGGATGCGCGTGCAGAACATTGCCGCCAATTTTCAGGGTTCCCTGACCAGGGCAGAGAATGCATTGGAACGGGTAGGCGAGGATTTAGAACAAATTCTGCAGCAGGGGGCTTCGGAGAAGGAGATTCGGGATTTTCTTTTGCGGCAGAGGGAATTGGAGTACGATTTGTCCGACGGATTAATTCTGAACCTGTTCTGCGTGGTAGACGGGCAGGTTCTCATATCGGGCATGGAAACGCCGGAGGACTATGTTCTTCAGGACCGGAGCTGGTACCGGGGCTTGCAGACAGTGAAAAAAGGAGATGTATACATTTCCTCTACCTATGACGACGCCTTTACGGACAATATGTGCTTTACCGTGGCAAAGAAGCTAGGGGATGGCGTCACGATTATGGGAATGGATTACAGCGTATCGGAAATACAGAGCTATGTCAGCGCCCTTGTGGGGGACGGATACGGGGAGGCCATTATTGTAGATGCAAATGAAGTGATTGTGGGATATTCGGATTCGGATAAGATCGGGAAAAAACTTTCCGCTGAACTGCCCCAGTACAAAAATATCTTTCTCCGGCTTCTTGCTGCGGACGGGGACAGCATTTCCCTGAAGATGAAGCAGGAGGGAACTGACAGTACGGTATTTTGCAGTAAGACGGAAAACGGCTGGTATCTGATCTCCAATGTGAGCAACCAGATGCTCTATCAGGATAGCTATCAGCAGGTTGTCCGTGGACTGCTTCTGCTTGTCCTTTTAGTGTTTGCCATGATTGTCTTTTATGCGGCGTATCTCTGGAAGGCGAGCAGAAAAAAACGGCTTTCGGAGACAGAAGAAACGACAGAGGAAATGAAAGAACAGAAGAGGTTAGGGAAGGAAAAAAAGACCGAATCCAAAAAAGACGGGCGCAGGCATGCCGGGGACGGAGTGGAACAAAACGATCTGACGATTCAGGAGCAGCGGAAATTCCAGGTGGGAATTACCTCTATTTTTGTGGTGTCTATGATTGTAACCATTGTCATCTGCGCAAGAATGGCGGTCAACGACAGTCGGATTAAAATGGAGGAGGAGCTGCGGAAATATAATTATGAGGTGGGCGACTGGGTACTGGAACAGAAAAGCATTCTGGATATGTTTCAAAATGTAGTGGCGGCCAAGCCGGAGATTCTGGAAGACTATGACGAGATGGTAAAATTTTTGGATGATATCACCAGGCATTATCCCAAAATATCAGCCACCTATATTGCCAATCCGAATTTTGCGCATGGGCATCCGATGGTCATGAATAACGGCTGGGTGCCGGAAGCGGATTATGTGGAGGAGGAGCGTGTATGGTATGTGGGGGCGCTGACCGCGGAAGATTTTAACATTACGGAGCCCTATTACGACGCCCGGACAGGAGAATACTGTATTACCTTTTCCAAGATGGTACAGTCGGAGCAGGGAGAGTTTTACGGCGTATTTGCCATTGACTTTTATCTGGATGTGCTGACGGATATTTTAGGAGAGGGATATTCGGATACGGGTTATGCGTTTCTGGTAGATAAAAACGGGCTGATTATCGACCACCCCAATTCGGAATATGAATTTTCAGATGAGGATTCGGTCAATATCCACGATCTGGTGTACGACAAGCTGTATAGCGAAAATGGGATTGTCACGCTCAAGGACTATGACGGAACGCTCCGGGTAGGCGATTCCTTAGAGGAGACGGCATCCGGTTTCCGGATTATCGTGCTGAAGAACTGGTGGAGCATCTATGGCAATGTCTTGGAATATATCCTGCTGTTTTTGGGACTTTTTGGCATATGTATTCTGGGCATGAATATTGTCATGCATAAAATGATATACTGGCAGCAGCAGACCAATGACAACTTAAAGGAAATGGCAGATTCTGCTATCCGGGCGGAACGGGCAAAGTCGTTGTTTTTGTCCAATATGTCCCATGAAATCCGCACCCCGATTAATGCGGTATTGGGAATGAATGAGATGATATTGAGGGAGTGTAACGACGAGCAGTTATTAGGCTATGCAGAGAATATCCAGAACGCCGGCAAGACGCTGCTGTTCCTGATTAATGATATCCTAGACCTGTCAAAGATTGAGTCCGGCAAGATGGAGATTGTTCCGGTGGAATATGAGGCAGGGGATTTGTTCTTAAATCTGTGGAATGTGATTTACCTGAAAGCCAATGAAAAGGGGCTGGGCATTTCCTTCCGGATTCCGCCGGATATGCCGGGAAAACTCTTCGGTGACGACATCCGCATTAAGCAGATTGTGACGAACCTCTTAACCAATGCGGTAAAATATACGGAGCAGGGAAATGTGGAACTGATTGCAGCATATGAACGGACAGAGGATAAAAAGCTGCTGCTTACGATATCCGTTAAAGATACCGGCATGGGAATCAAGGAGGAAGACTTAGGCAAGCTGTTTGAGAAATTCCAGCGGTTAGATGAGGAGAAGAACCGGAATATAGAAGGTACGGGACTTGGAATGAATATTACCGTGTCTTTGGTAAAGCTTATGGACGGGGATATGAAGGTGGACAGCGTCTATCAGCAGGGCTCTACCTTTACCGTAACCATTCCTCAGAAGATTGTGGAGGAGACGCCGGTTGGCGACTTCCAGGAAATCTTAAACCGGCATACGGAGAAGCACACTGTGGAGCAGCAGGTCTTTGAGGCGCCGGAGGCAAAGATTTTAGTAGTAGATGATAATGCCATGAACCTTACGGTATTCCAGGCGCTCTTAAAGCGGACGAAGGTTCATATCGACACGGCCACATCAGGAAAAGAATGTCTTTCCTTAGCCGAAAAGGAGAAGTACCATATGATTTTCATGGATCATATGATGCCGGAAATGGACGGCATACAGACGCTCCACAAGCTGCGGGAGATGTCCGGCGGGCCCAATGAAGGGGTTCCGGTGATTGCCCTTACCGCTAATGCCATTGTGGGCGCCAAAGAGATGTATCTAAGCGAAGGCTTTGTGGATTTCTTAACCAAGCCGGTGGACGGCCTTTTGTTAGAAAACATGGTTATGAAATATCTGCCGGAAGAACTGATTCTTACCGGAGACCAGGCAGGCGGGGAAATTTCGCCGGAGGAACCGGAAGACGAGGAGGAACGGCAGCGGGAGCAGCTATACTTAGAGCAGGGAATCTCTATCCGGAAAGGGCTTGGCTATGCCGCCGGCAGCCTGGATGTTTATCTGGATTTGATGAAAATGTTCGTTCGCCAGAAGGAGACGATGGAGCAGGAGATTGGTAATTTCCTGAAGGAAGGGGACATGGAAAATTATGGCATACAGACTCACGCCCTTAAAGGGAACGCCCGTATGCTGGGCGCGGATCAACTGGCGGATATCGCTTTCGAGCATGAAAAGGCAGGCAAGGCCGGAGATTTGACCTATGCAAAAGAGCATTGGGAGGAGCTGACGACGGAATGGGAGACCTATCGCCAGCGCTTTGACGCCCTCTATCATGAATACCGTCCGGAGGAAGAGGAGAAATATGCGGCTGTAAGCGACGGGGAGGAGATAGAGATTGCGCAGGAGGAGATTGACCAGGTTGTGAAATGGCTGGATGAATTTCAGACCGATCAGGCCGTGGAGCAGTTAAAGGCATGGCTTGCCAGTCCTCTCGCACCGCAGATGCATGAAAAGATTAAAAATGCCTTGTTGGCTATCGAGGAAGAATTTGACGAAGATAAGGCAATGGAAATATTAAAAGCGTAAAGGAGAATGTGTATGGAAGAGATCAGTGTAGAAAGTCAGAAAGTCGACGGAAGAAAGATGATTGTGGCTGTGGACGACAGCCCCATGGTGTTGAAAACCTTAGAGAGCATGCTGCGGGACAAATATAATATTGTGCTTTTTTCCAAGGGTATGCGGGCTTTAGGTTATTTTAAGCAGAACAAGCCGGACATGATTATCTTAGACGTGGATATGCCGGATATCAACGGGTATCAGCTTTTGCGCCAGATTAACAATCTGTATTCAGCGAAGAGTAAGGTGCCGGTTATCTTTCTCACCTCCAATAGCGAAAAGAGTTATGTGGAGAAGGCGGTCATGTTTGGGGCTGTAGATTATGCGGTGAAACCGATTAAGGAGGATGTGCTTTTAGAGAAGATTCACAGGGTACTTAAGGATGCGTGAGAAATATAAAAGAAAACGGGACATTTATGGAGGGCAATAAGGCGATGAAATATGATTATCTGATAGTTGGCGCAGGCTTATATGGAGCGGTATTTGCAAGACAGGCAAAGGAAAAGGGAAAGTCGGTTTTGGTAATTGACAAGCGACCGAATATTGCAGGAAACGTCTACACGGAAAAGGTAGAGGGAATCCATGTCCATAAATATGGAGCCCACATTTTTCATACCAACAGTGAAAAAGTATGGAATTATATAACGCGCTTCGCTAAGTTTAACCGGTTTACCAATTCGCCGGTGGCAAATTATCGGGGGGAATTGTACTCTATGCCCTTTAATATGTACACCTTCAATAAAATGTGGGGCGTGGTCACTCCCGAAGAGGCAATGAAGAAAATTGAAGAACAGAAGAAAGAGATAACCGAAGAACCCGCAAATTTAGAGGAACAGGCAATTTCCCTGGTGGGACGGGATATCTATGAAAAGCTGGTTAAGGGATATACGGAAAAGCAGTGGGGAAGAGACTGCCGGGAGCTTCCGTCCTTTATCATCAAGAGGCTGCCGGTCCGGTTTACCTATGATAATAATTATTTTAACGCGCTATATCAGGGAATCCCCATAGGAGGTTACACCCGGTTAGTTGCCAATCTGTTAGAGGGCATTGAGGTAAAGCTGAATACAGATTATCTTCATCAAAAAGACGAATGGGACGCTTTGGCGGATAAGGTGGTATATACCGGGGCGATTGACGCTTATTTTGGTTATAAACTGGGTAATCTGGAGTACCGGTCAGTGCGGTTTGAGACAGAGACGCTCGACATTCCGAATTTCCAGGGAAATGCCGCAGTAAATTATACGGACAGGGAGACGCCATGGACCCGCATCATTGAGCATAAATGGTTTGAATTTGGGAAAGACGAGAACGGCAACGACCTTCCCAAAACCGTAATCAGCCGGGAATACAGCATGGAGTGGAAACCGGGGGACGAACCCTATTATCCGGTAAATGATGAGAAAAACACAACGCTTTATAAGCAGTATAAGGAGCTTGCGGACAGGGAAACGAAGGTGATTTTTGGAGGCCGACTTGGAGAGTATAAATATTACGATATGGATCAGGTCATCTTAGCTGCCCTTGACAGGAGCGGGGAGGAATTGTAATCATTAGCCCTATTGCCCTAAGGAAAATGTTAAAATTTTTATTGATTTTTTTAGTAGAAATGTATATAATACAAGTGAGCAGATGAAATGCTCAATTTAAGTGCGTTGCTACTTTAAGTGCAAACCTTTAATTTAAGTGCTTCACTACTTTGAATGTGAACCTTTAATTTAAGTGCTTCGCTACTTAGAATGCGAATCGTTAATTTTTAGGGAGATAGATTTCTTATCTCCCTATTTTGCTATCTTATGGAGGAAAAAGTGGATTTTTACTATATAGATGAGGAATACATCAGATTTCTTCAGCAATATGAAAAAGAAAAAAGAGGTGTAACTAAAATTCCGAATATTCGATATACGAATCGTAATAAGTTTGCTTTTGGTGTTGTTATGCAAGTTAATGGAATGAATTATTATGTACCTGTATCCTCCTTTGATAAAAAACAAGAAGCAAATATTTTGATTCGTGTGCCAGGAGATGAAAAAGAAGTGAAGGGCACATTAAGGTTTAATTATATGTTTCCGGTGCCGGACGAATGTATTGAAAGATTGATAATCAAAGAAATTAAGGATGAGAAGTATCGTTCACTTCTGAATAAAGAGTATCAGTTTTGTGTGGACAATGCAGAACATATTCAAAAGAAAGCAAAAAAAATATATGAAATGGTTACAAGTAATCGTAAACAGGTTTTAACGGATAATAGTTGTGCCTTTCGTATTTTAGAAGCCGGTTATCAGGAATACATAAAGAAACATATGTAAAACATATAAATAAGAGGATTGGAAAGGAGAAGATCATGGAATTATTACGAGGAGTGAATTTTGGCGGATATCTTTCCCAGTGTGAGCACAGTCTCAAACACTATGCGGAATTTATCGGGGAGGAGGATGTGAAAACCACTGCCCGTTGGGGGTTTGACCATATCCGTCTGCCGATTGATTATGAGGTTTTGGAGACAGAGGACGGACAGATTTATGAAGAGGGAATTGCCTATGTTGACCGCTTTCTGGACTGGTGCCGGGCAGCTAAGCTGGATGTGGTGTTAGACCTTCACAAAGCGCCGGGCTATGATTTTAATGAGGCCGGGGACAGTGAACGCAATAACCTGTTTACCAATGAAGCACTAAAGGAGCGTTTTGTCACGCTCTGGTCCCGTATGGCTAAGCGGTATGGCAGCCGGGAAGGAGTTGCTTTTGAACTGTTAAATGAGGTTGTGGAGGAAGAAAATGCAGAGCTCTGGAATGAGTTGATTGACCGGGCCGTAAAGGCAATCCGGGCGGATGCGCCGGATATTCCGATTATCTATGGCGGGATTCACTGGAACAGCGCAAAGACTTTGAAGCTTCTGCGGGTGCCTGAGGATAAGAATGTAATCTTTACCTTCCATTTCTATGAACCATTGCTGTTTACCCACCAGAAAGCCTACTGGGTTGCCAATATGCCCAAGAAGGACATCCCTTACCCGGAGTCTATGGAGTATTACAGAAAAGAGTCCGAGTGCTTAGGCTACCAGGGCAACGATGTGGTAAATGCGGGTGCAGATAAGATGGGAATTGATTTCATGGAGGAGATGGTAAAGGAGGCGGTGGACGCCGCCGAGCATGCGGGAGTGCGCCTTTACTGCGGAGAATTTGGAGTCATTGATCAGGCGCCCACAGCGGATACCCTGCGGTGGTTTCAGGATGTGATGGAGGTATTCGGAAGGCATGATATCCACAGCGCATTATGGAGCTATAAGGAGATGGATTTTGGACTGGCAGATGAGCATTATGCCCCGATTCGGGAGGAAATGATTAAACTTCTGACAGGAAAATAGGAGAACCAAACAATTACACATTGAGCATTTTAGGAAGCCCTTGCCGGTTAGTAACTGGCAGGGGCTTTTTTATTCCATATAAAATAGAAATCATGTAATAAAATAATTAGCAGAGATTTCGTAAAGTATTTTAATTTACGAAAAACATTTCGTCTAGCATTATACGGTTTATATCAATGTTTGTCAATACGATGCGTAAAAAAATACCAAGGAAAAATAATACAAGGAAAAAGTAAAAATGTATAGTATAATTTAACATTTTATCCCTATAAACGCTTCTTCAAATAGTAGAATTTATATGATTACCGTCAAAATTATAGTCACAGGAGGTACTGTTTATGGCAAGAAGAGGTGAAAATATTTATAAAAGAAAGGACGGAAGATGGGAAGGGCGTTACATCAAAGGGTATAGCAATGGAAAAGCAAAATATGGATATGTCTATGAGAAGAGCTATTCAGCGCTTAAAGGGAAGTTGAAAACGGTATTAACCGAATTGGAAACCGCAAAAAATATTTCCGATTCTGCTTGCATAACCTTTCAATGTGCGGCATCTGAATGGATTCAAAGTATAAAGCCACAGCTTAAAGAACAAACCATTGTGCAATATGAAAATCTCTTTACAGGTTATCTTTTGCCATATTTTAAGAATATGAAGGTGGAAAGCATAACAAGAGATGATGTATATAACTTAAGCAATCTGCTGTTGACCACAGGAGGAATAAGCGGCAACGGGCTATCCCCAAAAACGGTAGAAGGCATACTCTCCGTTTTAAAGCGCATTTTAAAATATTCAGAAGATTATAAGGGCTGTCACGTAGCCCATGTGGAGAAAAATCTGGTCAGGCAGTCTACAAAACATATGAGAATATTAAGTATTCATGAACAGCAAACGCTAAACAGTTATCTTATGGATAATCTTAATTTAATCAATCTCGGTATTTTGCTGTGCCTGTATACCGGAATCCGTATTGGAGAGGTTTGTGCTTTAAAGTGGGAGGATTTTTCTTTTGATGAACAGTATGTGTATATTCATAAAACCATGCAGCGGATGCAGACAAAAAATAATCCTGACCATAAAACCGCAGTGATTATATCCGCTCCTAA
The DNA here is from genome assembly GCA_947629565.1 of uncultured Lachnospiraceae bacterium. Lineage (GTDB taxonomy): Bacteria > Bacillota > Clostridia > Lachnospirales > Lachnospiraceae > CAG-590. The sequence continues at coordinate 20,274 of CANREG010000005.1, read as the reverse complement.
AAGCGAATGTTCTATAAGAAAAATTCCTTTGCCGGATGATATTTTCAGACTTATTTTAGCGGAAAAACGGCCGGCAGATACTTATTTTCTCACCGGACTTTCCAAGGTTTATATTGAACCGAGAACTCTTCAAAACCGTTTTAAAGCGGTTATTAAATCATGTAAGCTGAAGGATACAAATTTTCATGCGCTTCGGCATACATTTGCTACAAGATGCGTTGAGTTAGGATTTGATGTAAAAAGTTTAAGCGAGATTCTTGGTCATGCAAGTATAAATGTAACACTAAACCGTTATGTACATCCCTCCATGGAAACCAAACAGAAAAATATGAATATCTTATCCGAGTTATTTACCGTCAAATGAATCGTCAATTTGGCCATCACTTCCCTTGCCTGGGAAAACGGTGGCCTTTTTCGTAAATTAAAATACTTTACGAAAATACCTTCAAGACAGAAAGAACGCTTTGTAAGACGAGGTGTCGTTATGTGGTATGTCCTTCACACAAAAGCAGGAGACGAAGAAAGGTGCGCAGACAAATGCAGGAATGCGTTTTCTGTTCAAACTTATCACAATATTTTTGTTCCCCGGTATATATGCATGAGACGATATCAGGGGAAATGGAATGAGGAAAGAAAGGTGCTGTTTCCGGGATATTTTTTCGTAGATACGGAATGTCCCAAAGATATTGAGGCAATGATTACTTCTACTTTGTCTGACCTTGTGTCGCCGGTTTGCGTTGGGCGTGATTTTGTCCCGATTTATCCGGAGGAACAGAAGTTTCTGGATGAGCTGTTTGATGCAGATTATACGGTCCCCATGTCTAGGGGGGATATTGTATCGGGCAGATTTGAAATCTATGAAGGTCCTTTGATGGACAAGCCGGAGCATATATGCAGAGTAGACCGACATAAGAGATTGGCGGAATTTACATTACCTATTCATGGTGAGATCAGAAAGATACGGCTTGGATTGGAGATTGTCAATAAGTCCTAATAGCAGGCAGATTTTCACATGTGCAGCAGGGAGGTCTTGGAATGGAAAGGACAATAACAAGGACAGGGCTGGAGTATTTTCCGATATGGCTTCGCGAAAATGCCCGGGTTCATGAAGATACAATCAGTCAATATGTTGCCAGATTGGAAAAGCTAAAGGAGTTTCTGGCAGGACAGGAGATAACAAAGGAAGCCTTAGAGGAATTCAAATGCTGGCTGGTGGAGAAACAAAATTATAAAACAACCAGTGCCAACGCCTATCTCTTTGCCGTTCGCGCCTTTTGCCGGGCTATGGAGTGGGAGGATGTGATGGTTCCGGCATATGCCATAGAACCGAAACCGTATGAAGACAGGCGGTATATTTCCCGTATAGATTATCAGAAATTGGTGTCAACAGCGCTGTATTTGGAAGAGTACCGCATCATGATGATTATCCAGACATTATGCCATATGGATATACGATTTACAGAGCTTACCGAAGTGACGGTGGAGAATGTGCAGAAGGGATATATAAATGTGACAAGGAGAAAATATACCAAACTTCTGAAAATTCCCGATTATCTTCGGGATTCCCTGATGACGTACATTGAGCAGGAGCATTTAGAGACGGGAGTTTTGTTCCGGACAGCAGGCGGAAATCCTGTTGACCGCTCCAATACGTGGAGGGAGGTAAAACAGCTTTGCCATGAGGCCAATTTGGATGAGGGGCAGATAAGCCTGACAAATCTTAAGATGCCGGGGATGCATGATTATTACCCCTTTTATCCTTTAGTGGATTGTGCTTTGGTCTCGTAGGAGGTGGAATATAATAGCGACCTTGGATTGCTAGTGTTAAATAAAGGAGGGTTTGTCTGATACAAGACAAAAATATGAAAGATATAAAAGTAATTGTAGCTACACACAAGCAATATTGGATGCCTGAGGACAAAATATATCTTCCTCTCCATGTGGGAGCAGAAGGAAAAAGAGATAGAAATGGTAATGTGTTGGAATTAGGATTTGTTAAGGATAATACAGGTGACAATATATCTTTAAAAAATCCGTATTATTGTGAATTGACAGGTTTGTATTGGGCATGGAAAAACCTGCATTGTGAATATATAGGATTAGTACATTATAGGAGGTATTTTACAGTAAAACCTGGCTTACGTAATAATTTAGCCAGTCGTAGGAACTGTGTGTTGACTGGAAAAGAGGCTGAAAAAATATTATCCAGATGTGATGTGGTTGTACCCAAACCGCGAAATTACTATATTGAAAGTTTATATACCCATTATGCCCATACGCATTATGAGGAACATCTTATCGAAACAAAAAAGATAATCCGAAAAAAATGTCCTGATTATCTGAAAATTTTTGACAGGGTGATGAAACAGAAACATGGGTACATGTTTAATATGTTCATTATGAAAAAAGAATTAGCGGATGCTTATTGCGAATGGCTGTTTCCCATATTGGAAGAATTGGAAACAAAAATAGATTATAAGCAGTATGATGCATTTCAGGCCAGACTATTTGGACGGTTAAGCGAATTGCTGTTTAATGTTTGGCTTAATAAAAATAACATTCCGGTTAAGGAGCTTAGAACGCTCCATATGGAGAAAATTAATTGGTTTGTGAAAGGAAAGGCTTTTTTGGATGCGAAGTTTAGGCATAGGAAATTTGAAGGGAGCTTTTGATTGAAAAATTTTATGGAAATGACAGGTAATCAAAAATGGCAGTATATATTACTTTAATGGCTGTCACATTTATTTTGATGATGTTTGACGGCATAATAAAACATAAAAAATGGATTTTTTTGGGATTATGTTTGATATTTACGCTGGTGTCAGTTATTCGATATGATGTAGGAACAGATTATATCAATACTTATGTTAGGGTGTTTGGGTGGCTGAAAGCAGGATTAAAATACAATTATGAACCGATTTTTTTATGGTTTAATAAATTTATAATCCAACATAATGGATCAGCTGAATTGATGATTTCCATTTGTGCAGCTGTTACGATTCCTCTTTTTTTTCATTTCATCAGAAATAATGTGGAGCAGAGATATTGGCTTTTAGCAGTATATCTTTTTTTAGTTTCCACAATATATTTTGCAACAATGAACCTAGTAAGACAATATCTGGCTTTGACAATTCTTTTGCTTGGATTTGATAGTTTAAAACAAAATCAATATTTAAGGTATAGCATATATGTGGTGATTGCCTTTTTAATACATACTTCTGCAGTTATGGGTTTCTTATTTCTGGGAGTGTATTATATATATTCCAATAAAATATGGAATAAGGCTTATAATACGATATTTGTTATATTTTATAGTGTCTCAGTTTTTTGCCTGTTTGTAGATTTGCGAAATGTTGTTTCAATAATTGGCTTCATAATTCCTTCCAGATATGTGGGTTATCTGACTTCAAACTTGATGGCAGCAAGGAACTATAGTGCTATTTTGAAACAAATAGTTCCGAATTTAATTATGTTTTGGATGATAAAGGATATAGATGGATTAAAAAACAAATATCCGCATTTTGAACTTTGTTATGTGGGTTGGATTCTTTATGTCATAATAACTAACTTATTTTATGGCATTAATATGTTTATACGGTTAGGCTATTATTTTGACTATTTAATTATATTAATTGCCCCTATGCTGATTTCATATTATAAAGATAATTTGTATCATTTTTCCTATAAAAATATAAGAATGAGAGGGTTTAATAAAGTAGTTGCAATTACAATTGTTGCATATTATACAGCACTGACAGTTTATAGTATTTTCTTAAAAGGAGGACACAATGTTGTTCCATATCGAACTATATTTTCGGTAAGATAAGAATTAGGAGATTATAGAAATGGAAAGGAAAAAGATTGAGATTATACAACTTATAAGAGGATATGCAGCTCTATCAGTGTTTTTTAGTCATTTTATGGGGGATTATAATAATAATTTTCATTTGACAGGTCAATTAGGCGTGGCGGTGTTTTTTTGGATTAGCGGTTTTTTAATGATATATACTTCATATGGAAAAACAAATAATTATTTAGCAAAGCGGTTGCTTCGAATATTACCTTTATATTATCTTACAACGCTTGGCGTGTTTGTAATAGGGCATATTATACCAGGACTTTTACATACAGCAGATCCAACCGTTGAAAATCTCCTTAAATCGTTGCTTTTTATACCATGTAGAGTAGAGGGGACAAATTTGATACAACCGCTATTAGCTGTAGGCTGGACATTGTATTTGGAAATATTTACTTCAATTATTTTTTATATAGCTCTTAAAATTTTTAAATCCAATGTAAAGGCTGGTTATACAGTTGTAAGTGTTTTAGTAATTCTTGTATTTGTAAATGAAGTGACGAAGACAAATATAGTATGGCTGAATATATATGGTGGAAGAGTTTCTTTATATTGGGCAGCAGGTATCTTGTTTTCGATCTTTTATAGCAAAAAGGCTTTGTTAAAACAAAGATGCAGTAAAGATATTTCCAATATATGGAAGTTTGTGTTAGTGGTTTTAGGTTGTGGAGTTTTTTTGATTTTTGAAAATTATTATAAGCTTACCTTTATAGAAATATTATTGATTTCAACATTGATGAGCGTAGCTATTTTGTTATTTTCAAATATCAGCTTTCCAAAGACATATTTGGTCTTAGGAAAAATAAGTTATTCCTTTTACTTGCTGCATTATTTTGTGATAAAGGCATTTTCAAGGATAATAGCGCCAAAAATGAAATCGGAGGAGGTGGTTCTAAATTTGATATTATCATTTGCTATTACAGTGTTTATGTCGCTTGTTTCTTATGAACTAATAGAAAATAGAGCAACAAGTTGGTTGAGGACAAGAATATGTAACATTCCTATGGAGATAAAAAATGATAAATTTAAAAATTAGCATAATAATACCAGTTTTTAATGCGGAGCGTTATTTAGATAATTGTATTAAAGCGATTATAAATCAAACTTATTCTGATTTTGAATTGTTATTGATTGATGATGGTTCTACAGACGAATCATATCAGATTTGTAAAAGATATGAAACGGATACTCGTGTCCGCATTTATAAACAGGGAAATGCAGGAGTTTCTGCTGCAAGAAACAAAGGAATACAGTTGTCTACGGGAAATTACATTTGGTTTATAGATGCTGATGATTGGATTGAGCCAGAAGCACTGGAAAAATTTGTGGAAGCATATGAACGGTTTAATGGAAGGATAGACATTTTTTCTTTTAATTATATGAAATATCAAAAAGGAAAACAGATACCAATATCCAATATTCAGCAAGGCTACTATACCAATGAAGAATATTTGAAATTTATGCTTAATCCGTCTAATCACTTTGGATTGGTTTGGAGCAATATATATTCATCAAAAATAATGAAAGGCCATAGGGTAATGTTTGATGAAAATCTTACTCAATCAGAAGATGTGGATTTTTCGGTTCGCATTGGCAGGTATGTGGATAATATTTATGTATCTGAAAATATATTTTACAATTATCGAATTACCAGCGGATCATTAAGCAGAAAATATAAAGAGGGGATAGCAGATAGTTATATAACATCACTTGAAAAGATTCAAGAAAATGTAGCGGATTATCATAATAGTAGCTTGCAAAATGATTTTAATGCATACATTAGAGTTATTGTAATTTTTATTATTTTAAATGATTACTATCATCCTGAAAATAACAAAAGCAGGAAATGGAAATTAAGCAAACTAACAGAATTGTTAAGGCAACCATTGATTGCGGAAGCCTTGAAGCGGATGGATAGTAAATCAATGAGTAAAGATAAAATAATATTATTGCATTTTATTAAATCCAAAAATGTTGCGGGAATAAAATTTATTTCAAAGGTAAGGTATTTGAAAATGAATTAAATAGATAATAAGTGATAGTGAATTATATATCAGTCAAAAATAATTTATTGGAGGAGAGCATATGAAAACTGCATTTATTTGTCCATTATATGACATGGAAAATCATTTTGATTTAGCAATAAATTTGTATAAAAGTAAAATAAAATACAAAATAGAAGCCGATCTTATATTTATTTTTTCAAATGTTGAGCATAAAGATAAGTTTTTACATAGAGTGAAAAACGAAATTGGTATTGCCTCAATATTATATAGTATTATTCCGGCAAAATTAAATGAATACAGCGCGAAGGCAGTCACAAAAAAACTATACGGACTTAGGAAATATATGAACGATTATAATTATATAATCTTAGTGGATTGTGAATCGGTGTTTGTCAAGAGTTTTGATGTGGATGCATTGGCTGAAGAAATATGGGAATCGAGGAGTATGCTTGCCTCTAATCTGTCTCCCAATGGTTTTTTGATAATGAGAAAATGTTATAAGGCTATGGGATTATACTATAACAAAAAATTGCGAAAGGCATTAGGTTTTTTTAAATATAACTTCTGGTTTAATGAATTGCAGGTTTATAAATGTTCATACCTACAAGATTTTTTTGGGTGGCTTAAAAATTTTGATATTGAAAAAATATGCAATACATGGGACTGCTTTGAATATTATGTATTTTATGCTTATTTATGCATCGAACATGATATTGGGATAAAAAAATACCATTATTTAAGTTCAGGAGGAATAAATGAATATTTAGACCTTTTTAGTATTAAAAAGCAGAGAGAAATTATTGATAAAATGAATGTGCATTGGGTTTCTTCAAAGGAAGCGATAACTGATGCGGTTGTTATGCAGTTTCATCTGGACAGGAGTCGGCAAACAGAGGGACATGGCTATAAAACGGCTCGAAGTGTGACAAGAAAATTAATATTAATTTTATTGCGCTATATCATTTATGTTATAGAAATTCCGGAAATGTTAGTAAAATCAAAAACAGCGTATAACGGTAAATAATGAAAAAGCAGAAATGTAAGTTTGTATTGATTTTAAAAATATATAGTAAAGAATAATAAAATTAAGGTATTGTTAAAAATATATATTTTATTAAAACAATTTAAAAACTTGATAAGTTAAAGGGTGATAAGGAGTGAGGAGAGTACAATGAAAATACTTGCACACCGAGGATATTGGAATACTGCGATAGAAAAAAATTCCGGTCTTGCATTGCGAACAGCTCTTGAAAAAAGCTATGGATTTGAGTCAGATGTAAGAGATTATAATGGACATTTAGTAATTTCTCATAATATAGCAAATAAGGATTCTTTTGAAGCGGAGCAGGTGTTTAAATGGCTGTTTGAATTTAGGGACAATTTTTGTTTTGCCATAAACATAAAAGCAGATGGATTAAAGGACATTTTAAATGATTACATAAAAAAGTATAATCTTACTAATTATTTCCTTTTTGATATGTCTGTACCGCAGATGGTTGAATTTAATGAAATGGGTATGCGTTTCTTTACGCGGCAGAGTGAAGTAGAAGTGATTCCCTGTATGTATGAACAGGCAGCGGGTATATGGATAGATGGTTTTTTTGGTACAGAGTGGATTACAGAAACATTATTACAGAATCATATTGAAAATGATAAAGAGATATGCCTTGTATCTCCTGAACTGCATGGAAGAACCGATTATAGAGAATTTTGGGAAAAAATAAAAGAGTATAATCTTGATTTCGATAAGATTTTAATTTGTACAGATGTACCTGATGAAGCAAAGGAGTTTTTTTATGAGTAGAAAGATTAAGGCGATTTTATTTGATATGGATGGGGTTCTGATAGATGCCAAGGATTGGCACTATGAAGCGTTGAATAAAGCATTGGGTTTGTTCGGGGCTGAAATAAGCCGCTATGACCATCTACATACATTTGATGGTTTGCCGACAAAGGTGAAATTAGAAATATTGAGTGAAAAATATTATTTACCAGACGAATTACACAAATTTATTAATGAACTAAAACAAATGTATACAATGGATTTGATATATCAAAACTGCCATCCAATGTTTCATCATGAGTATGCATTGTCTAAACTTCGTAATTCAGGGTATAAGATTGCGGTATGTTCAAATTCTATAAGAAAAACAATTGAGCTTATGATGGAAAGAGCAAATTTGATTCAATATCTGGATGTTATTATATCAAATGAAGACGTGAAGAAATCAAAACCTGATCCGGAAATGTATCTAACGGCAATGAAATATCTTGATGTGGATGCAGAGGATTGTATTGTAGTCGAAGATAATCCTAATGGGATTCTCGCAGGAAAAAATAGCGGCGCACATGTTTTGGAAGTGGCTACGGTATATGATGTCAATTACGATAATATTTTCAGAAAAATTGAGGAGTGTGAACAATGATTAACATATTATTACCATCAATGGGAAAATCTTCTTTTTTTAAAGATAGCTTTTTCCCGAAACATTTGGTCGAAATCAATGGTAGAACAATGATTGAACAAGTAATAGATAATTATGCTACATTAAAAGATAAAAAATTTATTTTTGTACTTCCAGAACAGGATTGTATGGAATTTCATATTGATTCTTCTATAAAAATATTAGTTCCCCAGAGTCACATAATAAAACTCCGAAATCAAACAGCAGGAGCTTTATGTACCTGTCTTATGGCAGTGGAAGTTATAAATAATGATATTCCATTAGTTATTGCTAATAGTGATCAGGTTATAGATATAGATTATGGAAAAATTAATAATTTTTTTGAAAAGGAAAAAGCAGATGCCGGAGTTATTGTTTTTCCTAATGTCCATCCCCGCTGGAGCTACGCAAAGGAAAGTAATGGCGTAGTAACAGAAGTGGCAGAAAAAAGACCTGTTTCTAAAAATGCGATTGCAGGATTTTATTATTTTAAGGCAGGAACAAGTTTTATTGAAGCGGCCCAAAAGGCGTTAATTAAACAAAATAATCTTAATGGGAACTATTATATATCGGCGGCAATTAATGAACTTATATTAATGAATAAAAAAGTTGTTTGTTATCATATAGATAAGGAACAATATCATTCTTTTTATTCTCCTGCAAAAATAAAGGAATATGAGGAGGCAATCCAAAATGAAAACGGCATCATTAAATGATATGACAAAGGGCTGGTTTGTAGGAAATTTTGAACCGACATTATATCAGACAAACTATTGTGAAGTAGCTGTCAAGACATATAAAAAAGGAGATTATGAAAGTAAACATTATCATAAAATAGCGACAGAAATAACAGTTGTTGTGGAAGGAAAAATAAAAATGTTTAATAACATATACAGAAAAGGTGACATCGTAGTTGTTGAACCGGGTGAGGCTACGGACTTTGAAGCATTAGATGATGCAGTTAATGTGGTAGTAAAAATACCTGGTGTAAATAATGATAAGTATCTAGTGGAGGATTGATATGTTAAATATAGTAATACCTATGGCAGGAAGAGGAAGTCGATTTGTAGAGGCAGGATATAAAATGCCCAAACCATTGATAGATGTGAAGGGGCATCCTATGATTGAATATGTAGTAAAGAATATATGCCCCATTTGTGAACACAGATTTATATTTATATGTCAGCAGGAGCATCTTGAACGATATGACTTGGCTAATCGTTTGGAGCAGATAGCCCCCGGATGCATAGTAATTACTGTTGCGCATGTTACAGAAGGAGCAGCTTGTACAGTACTTTTGGCAGAGGAATATATAAACAATAATGAGCCTCTTATGATAGCTAATAGTGATCAATATGTTGATACAGATATAAATCCATATATTCAATCATTGAAGGAGTATGATGGTCTCATAATGACTATGCCGGCGGAAGATCCCAAATGGAGTTTTATTAAGTATGACGAGGCGGGATTTGTTTGTATGGTTAAAGAAAAGGAAGTTATTTCAAATGAAGCTACGGTTGGGGTTTATAATTATAAGCATGGCAGTGATTTTGTGAAATATGCGCATCAAATGATTGATAAGAATATAAGAGTAAATAATGAGTTTTATGTGGCTCCTGTTTATAATGAGATGATAGAAGATGGAAAGAAAATAGTATTCTATAATGTTGGCGCAAAAATGTATGGACTTGGAGTTCCTGATGATTTGAATCAGTTTATGAATAGTTCCGTTTCAAATAATGTTTTTAGCTGATAATTAATATGTATAAACGGCTGATATTGTTTAGTACATAATTAAATTTAAGAAGGATTTTTAAATTTTTAATGTCTTGCCTGCTATCAGAACGATAAAAAAGCAGGGAATCAAACTGATTACCAGGGAGCACTTTAATTATTTTGCAGATAAAAAATATTCTATCCGGTAGTGGTGCAGGTATTTTGCAGCAAGATATTCCGATGCAGTAGTGGTGTTGGGAAAGGAAGATAAAGCAAATTACATGGATAATCTGAAAAATATAAAAAGAGTTGAACACATCTATAATCCAGTGATTTTTCATACATCAGAAAAAGCGGATTTGTCAGTAAAGAGGATATTAGCTGCGGGTAGACTGGAGGAGCAAAAAGGATTTGATATGTTGTCGGATATATGGAAGCAAATAGAGGATAAGGGAGAGTATGACGAGTGGAAATTAAGCATAATTGGCAGTGGCTCAAAACAACAGGAATTGCTGGAACAAAAGAAAAGTCTGGGATTAAAACAGGTTGAGATTTTGCCCTTTCAGCGAAGAATAGAGGATTTTTATAAAAGCAGTTCTGTTTTTGTGCTTTCTTCAAGATATGAAGGATTTGGACTTGTGCTTTTAGAAGCGCAGGCATATGGACTGCCGTTGCTAAGTTTTGATGTGAAAGAGGGGCCGAATGAAATCATTACTGATGGCGAAAATGGATATTTGGTAAAAGCGTTTGATGAGAAAGAATTTGCCGAAAAATTGTTATATTTAATAGGGAATGAAAAAGAACGCCTTCGCCTGGCTGCAAATGCTGATAAAGATTTATGGCGGTTTTCGCAGGAGAATGTGATTCCGCAATGGATAGAATTAATAGAAGGACTGTGAAAAATTATGGACAGGGTTGGAATTATAACAAGATATTTCAATAATTTTAATTATGGCGGCTTGCTCCAAAGTTACGCTTTGCAGCAATTCATACAGAGTATGGGATTTGATGTAAAACAGATTTCCTTTACTTTTACAAAAAGCAGGGGCAGTTTATATATAAATACAGCGATAAAAAATATAATTAAAAGTTTATTTTTTCACGAATATAGCAGGCATGTCCGTAGATGGCGCACCGGGCTAAAAGCGTTTGAAAGGACAATTCCCCACACTGAGCAGATTTATTCAAATAAAAACATAAAAGACTGTGTGAAGGAGTTTGATATTTTCATATGTGGCAGCGACCAGATATGGAACTTGGATTTTTCAAATTTATATTATTACGCGCTCGGTTTCGTACCTGACAATAAGAAAAAAATATCTTACAGTGCCAGCATCGGAAAAAGCAGGCTGGATAAGAACGAAAAAGCACAGATGTATCCTTATCTAAAGCGGTTGGATTATATTTCCCTGCGCGAAACCCAGTTGCAGGCAGAAATTTCAAAGGATATACAAAAAGAGGTGGAAGTTGTCTGCGATCCGGCAATGCTGTTGAACCGGAAACAATGGGATAAAATTAAAAAAGCAAGTGATTTGAAAAATTATATATTTGTGTATTTATTAGGTGATGATGAAAACCAGAGGAGACTGGTTACACAGTTTGCGAAAAAGAAAGAATTACAAATTGTATTTATTCCTTATACGCTGCGCCTTTTCCGCCTGAAGAAGATTTCCCAATTTGGCGATGTTCAGCCTGATAACATTGACCCGGCCGGATTTATAGGACTCATAGAAAATGCAGAATATGTAATTACGGATTCATTTCATGCCAGCGTATTTTCCATACTATACCATACGGATTTTTATGTTTTTGAAAGAAAAGGCGGAGAAGGAGATGAGAATATGGGTTCAAGATTACACACGCTGCTGGATAAGATGCTTTTAAAGGATAGGTTATTGCCGGATGATGTCACTTTAGAGGAAATGTTATCGGCAGATTCCATATCAGAAGCAAAATGGGAGACTGTAGATAAGGAAGTGGAGGCATATAGGGAGAAATCTATATGTTTTTTGAAAAAGGCATTGTGCTCATAGCAGCATGAAGAAATGTTTCAAGCTGGAGGAAGAACGATATGTCCGACCGAGTGGAAAGAAGTAAGAAAAATATTATATGGACCTTTGTCGGGAAAATCGTAAATTTATTGTTTCCTTTTATCACGCAAACCTGCCTGATTTACATATTAGGAGTTCAGTATATAGGATTGGACGGATTGTTTAAGTCCGTTTTGATGATATTGAGTTTAACGGAGCTTGGCATAGGCAGTGCGCTTGTATTCAGCATGTACAAGCCGATTGCTGATGGGGATGATGAAAAAGTATGCGCCCTGCTAGCCTTTTATAAAAAATGTTACCATGTTATCGGAAGCGTCATATTAGTATTGGGACTTGCCCTTCTTCCCTTTATACAGAATTTAATTTCAGGGGAAGTGCCGGATGACATTAACATTTATGTCTTGTACAGTGTTTACCTGTTAAATACGGTATTGAGCTATTACCTGTTTGCCTATAAAACTTCCCTGCTGAATGCCTGTCAGATGGTGGATATGATAAGCAGGGTGGATATTGTCGCAAACAGCGCCAAGTGTATACTGCAATGTGTAGGGTTACTTTTATTGCCTTCCTATTATATGTTTGTCTGGGTGATTCCGTTAAGCACCGTATTGCGCAATTTGTTTGTGGAATATGTTTCAAGAAAAAAATATCCCCAATATGTATGCAGGGGCAAACTGCCGGTAGAGGATATTCATGTAATTAAAGATAAAGTAAAAGGATTGTTTTTTCAGAGTATAGGAAATGTTGTGCTTTTTGCCGTTGACAACATTGTGATTTCGGCTTTTCTAGGATTGAAACTGCTTGGAAAGTACAATAATTACCTATATATACATAATGCTCTGGTGAATCTGGTAGGAGTGATATCGTTTTCTATTATACCGGTAATAGGGAACAGTATTGCAACGGAGACCAGAGAAAAAAATTATATGAATTTCAGGCAGTTTAATCTGTTATGGCTCTGCCTGATATCCTGGTGTGCAATCTGCCAGATGTGCCTGTTGCAGCCTTTTGTGGAGATATGGGCGGGAAAGGATTTGATGTTGGATAATCGGCTTGCATTCCTGTTTGTTATTTATTTCTATACCAATAAAATGGGAGATATGTCTCATAATTATAAGACGGCAGCGGGTATATGGAAAGAGGCAAGATATGTTCCGCTTATCAGTTCAGCAGTGAATTTGTGTCTGAATTTATTGCTGGTAAACGAGATTGGTCTTGCTGGAATTTTGATTTCTACAATTGTAAGTTTGGTTTTTGTGAATGTACCCTTTGGCGGGAGGGTGTTATTTAAAGTTTATTTCAACTATAAAGGGGCATGGCGAAGGTATTTGTTGACACATTTGCTGCATTTTCTTTTAACCTTTTTGATTGGCGGATTTACTTATTGGATATGCAGCAGAGTACCGGTACAGGGAGTGGGAGGACTGGTTTTAAGGGTTCTCGTATGCGTGCCGGTTCCTGCGGTTTTATTATTTCTGGTGTATCGCAAAGATAAAAGGTTAGAGGGTACAAAAATTTTGCTCAGAAGGTTTATCCGGAAAGGGGCAAACTGAATATAGGAAGGAAATGGAATGCATGAAATATTTTGTTATCTGTATTATAGCTGTTATTTTATTGGAACAATTTGCGGAAATAATATACAGGCGTACGGGTTTTTATAAAAGGTCCCAAGGTGGGGCAGAGCGTTTTCGCAATAGTGTTCCATCAGAACTTGATATTGTAAATATCGGTTCCGGGCCGGGTTTGTATGCAATTTCCTATAATGAATGTAGGTGGAAAGGATTTAATTTTAGTACGGCGCCTCAAAATTATAAGTACGGTTTTAGAATTTTAAAGAGATTTCAAAAACATATAAAAAAAGGCGCTATTATTATTATTATTATGTGTCCGCTGTCTTTTGGAAGGAATCGGGATTATGATTCCAGAAGTTATTCTGATAAATTTTACGGGATTTTGCCAAAGGAGGACATTGATAATTATTCTTTTGCAAGGTCATTGCTTTTAAAAATGCCGCTGCTTATGAAGTTAATAGACAAAGCAGGACAGGTTTTAAGTAAAAGAGAAACGATTTTTGAAGAACCAATTTGTGAGTTACCGATTATAGCTACATGGAAAAGCGAATTTGAATTAACAGATTTAAAGGATTCCAGCCAGGCTGCGAGACATCAGGAGGCTTTTAATGAAAAAATCCAGATTCTTGAGAACGGTATCACATTTTGCAAAGCGCATGAATGGAAACCACTTTTTGTGATTCCGCCTGTTCCGCCGGGAACGAGAGAGTATATCAGCGATGAATTTCTTGACAGCTTTATATATCAGAATTTGGAAGTAATATGGTCAGAGCATCCGGATATTCCCCTGTTGGACTATTATTCTGACAACCGTTTTAAGTCAGATATGTTTAAGAATGATGTATTTATGAACCCAAAAGGGAGAATGACATTTTCAGGCATTTTATTTAAAGATATAGAGGAGAAAAAATATGTTACACAGATTAAAAAGAAGGTTTAAAGAAACATTTTTATTAGGAAAGGTATATACTGAAACAATTTCTGTTACTGATAGTGAAGTGCTTTCAGGAAGAGTGGCGCTAATTACCGGTGGCAGTCGCGGCATTGGATTGGGAATTGCGAAGGAGTTTGTTAGGCAGGGAGCTAAGGTGGTTATAACGGGAAGACAGGAAAGTTCTTTGATAGAAGCCTGTAAAATGATTCAAAAAAATATAGGGATAGATAGCTGTATTGATTATATGGTATGGGATCATTCAAAAGCAAATCTTATATCAGAAAAATTTGAAGAAGCTGTTGGGAAATTTGGTTACATAGATATTCTGATAAATAACGCAGGCTATCATGGAAATCAAAATTTTTTGACAATAAGCGAAAAGGATTATGACCAGACATTTGATGTTAATATAAAAAATGTATTTTTTATGAGTCAAAAGTTTATGCAGTATGCGATTGATAATAAAATAACCGGAAATATTTGCAACATCATAAGTGCATCTTCTATGAAACCGGCGTGGTCTCCTTATGAGATATCAAAGTGGGCTTGTCGGGGATTTACGAGAGGGTTAGCCAGGGAGGCAGCACCTTATGGAATCGTTGTTAATGCGATTGCGCCGGGGCCGGCAGCAACGGCAATGACACATTGGGAAAACGGGGATTCACTTTCTTGGCCAGCTATACCTAAAGGGCGATTGGTTGTACCTGAAGAGATAGGGGGCCTAGCGGTTTTCCTTGTTAGTGGAATGGGAAGATGTATTGTAGGCGAAACGGTGTTTTGTGATGGAGGAAGCGGCCTACTGACAGCAAATAAGTAATACAGTACAAGAAAGGGATAGATGTTATGGGTATCGGAAGCAAGATCAAGAAAATAACGCATATCAGCATAATCCAATTTGTTTATTACAATTATTTTTGTAGGAGGATAAAAAGGGATAAGGGCTGCCTAATCATTCCGTATAGGGGAACGAAGATTCAAATTGCAAAAACAGCAAAAGTTCAATTACATGGCAGGATGTTTCTTAACGATAATAAAATAAGGGGTTCCCATGCTGAATGTCTTATTCTTCTGAGAGATGGGGCAACCATGACGGTAAATGGCACAGTTCAATGTTATTACGGAACTACTTTACAGGTACATAAGGATGCAGATCTGACACTGGGAGAATTACATATGAATACCGGGGGTACGATTATTTGTGCTTACCACATGCATCTAGGACAGCTTGTAAGTATGGGCAGGGGTGTATTTATTTTCGACAGCGATCATCATCCCGTTTTTAACGGGGAGGGAAAACGCATAAATGAAGCAAAAGAAGTGGTAATTGGTGACCGGGTGTGGCTGGGGTTGAAGGCAACAGTTATGAAAGGCGCCCATATAGGGAGTGATACTGTGATCGGTGCTCATTCATTGGTGTCTGGCGAGATACCATCTGGTTGTATGGTAGCATCTGTTCCGGCGCGCCCCATAATGAAGGATATCAGATGGGAGAGATAATTTATGATAGATATGGAAAATCACCCCAATTGTAACGGTTGTAGATTATGTGAAAAGATTTGCCCGGTTCAGGCGATTACCATACAGGCAGATTCTCTGGATGGATTTCTTTATCCGGTAATTGATAAAAATAAATGTATTGAATGTCATTTATGCGAAAAAAAATGTACGCAACTGCACCCTGTTAAGCAGGAAGGGAGAAAGGAACCCAGAGTGTATGCTGCATGGAGTAATGATTCTGATGTACGCATGTGGTGTACTTCCGGAGGGATGTTTTATGAACTGGCTGCAAAGATGATCCAGCAGGATGGACTGGTTTGCGCCTGCCGTTATACGGATGATTATAGGGGAGCATATCATACATTTGCTTCTACCTTGGAAGAATTGCATTCGCTGTGTGGCTCAAAACATGTACAAAGCAATGTAAAAAATGTATATGGAGAGATAAAAGATTATTTAAGGGCGGGGCGAAAGGTGATGTTTGTGGGAACTCCATGTCAGGTGGCATCGCTATATCGTTTTATAGATGGAGATAGCGCTAATCTGCTTACAGTTGATTTTATCTGTAACAGTATAAATTCCCCCAAGGCGCAGGGGCGTTATATTGACTGGCTGGAGCAGGTGTATGGCGGCGTCTGCATTGAGGCGCGCTCAAAAGATAAACGGTATGGCTGGAATACCTTTGGTTCTTCGGCAAAGTTCGATAATGGAGCAGAATATTATGCTTCCCGTACAGAGGATCCGAGAGTAGTGGGATATCACCAGGGGCATTTATTTATACGCGAGTCCTGCACCCGGTGCCAATATAAATCAATCCCGCGCAATGCAGACATTACGCTGGGAGATTTCTGGGGAATTGAACCGGATGAACGGAATCCTAAGCTAGAGGAAGGAACTTCGCTGGTATTTCTTAATTCAGAAAAGGCAGAAGTGTATTTTGATACCCTTGGGGAGACAATAGGATTTTATGAACAGTCGTTTCAAAAAGCATTGGCAGGAAATCCGTCTATTTATAAAAATGCAAAATTAAATAAAAAAAGGGCGCAGGCATTTGCAGCATTAGAGCAAAATGATTATAAATGGGTGGTTGATTATTATAAGGATAAACCAGATTTATTGGAACGACCTAGGCAACTGATAAAAAAGATAGTAAAGAAAATGTCAGGGAGGAATTAGGGATGGCAAGTCAGCAATTATGGGAAAAGGTATTGGAATATGGGGAGACGCAAAAGGATAAACCGGCAGTAATTGCAGGAAATGAATTAACTACATACGGACAGTTAGCAGATAAGGTTCGCACAGCACAGATGAATCTTCTGGCATTGGGGGTAAAGGAACAGGAAGCAGTTTTGTTCAGTGCACCCTCCAGAGTGGAGTATATTGTTGCTTATCTGGCTTTGCTGGGAATAAATGCGATAGCAGTGCCCCTTCATAAGTCTGCTTCCTATGATGAGGTAAAATATATCTTGGATTTAACGAAAGCGCATCTGATTTTGACGGATCACCCAAAACTGAAAGAAATTCCACATAGCTATTCCTTAAATCATATATGTAATAGTAAATTACCTGATTCCAGAAACTGTGCTGTAGAAATTTCCAAAACAGGGGAGACGGAAATCAGTGAAATTCTCTTCACATCTGGAACTACGGGAAAGCCTAAGGGAGTTGTTCTTTCTAAAGCGGCAATAGCAGCCAGCATATATAATACCGCAACAGGTATCGGCATGCGGCAGGAGGATGTTTTGCTGCTGCCTTTACCACTTAACCATTCTTTTGGTATGCGTGTGTTAAGATCGGCCTTATATAATGGGGAAACCATAGTTCTTCAAAACGGTTTTTCTTTTGCCAAAGAACTGATTAAGAATATTGAAGTATGGCATTGTAACTGTATGGCGTGTGTGAACGCTGGTTTTGAGATGATCAGGCAACAGATATCCGATGAATATATTAAGGTGTTGGGTAAATTGAGATATATTGAATTTAGCGCGGGTGCAGTACCTGTCAGTACCAGAAAACTGCTTCGAAAAAAATTGCCGGATACATTGATATATAACACATGGGGTTCTACGGAGACGGGCGGCGCGCTTTTTTTGGATATCAGCAATCAAGAGGATAAGTTGGAAACAGCGGGAAGACCAATTAATGATATTGCCGTAAAGATTGTGGATGAAGACGGCAAAGAGATAACGCAAAAGAAAAATGTCTGGGGGCGGCTGGCAATTAAGGGAACAATGCTGTTAAGCGGTTACTACAGGGATCAGCAGATGACAGAAATGACATTGAAAGAAGGGTGGTTTTACACATCTGATTGTGCCTGTATTGATGAGGATGGATATGTCCGGTTGAATGGACGGATAGATGATGTGATTAATGTTGGTGGGGAAAAGGTAGCTCCGGCAGATGTGGAAAAGCTGGTTTTGGCATCAGGAATGGTGAGGGAATGTGCCTGTATCGGCGTGGAAGACCCGGAACAGGTATTAGGCCAGGTGGCGGTTGTTTATGTAGTCGCGGGCAATGATTATGATGAAAAAAAGGTGATTGGCCATATCAGAGAAAATGCTGCCAGTTATATGGTTCCTTACAGATTGGTTAAAGTCAGGGAATTGCCCCTTAATTATATGGGAAAATTAGACCGAAAGGAATTGAGAAAACGGTGGCTGGAGTACGACAGAGATAACGGTGTGGTACAGTTGCAATCGGAACCTTCCGGATTTGCAGCAGATGTGCTTCAACTGATATCAACCAGAAGAACCATACGCAATTTTACAGAGCAGAGGATAGAAAAAGAGAAAGTAGAAGATATTCTGCTTGCAGGAAGAATGGCTCCAAGCGGCCACAATATGCAGACATGGCAGTTTACGGTAGTAGACAGTAGGAGAATGCTTTTGCGGATAAAAGAAATCACAGAAAAGACGGCGAAAGAGAAGGGGACCTTGTTTTATGGATATAATAATCCCCAGATATTGATTATTGTTTCCAATGACAGAAGAAATGCCTATGGATGCCAGGATAGCTCCGCCGCAATAGAAAATATGCTGTTAATGGCGCATGCCCATGGGCTGGGGACCTGTTGGATTAATGCGCTGCTAAAACTGTCAGATGAGGCGCCTGTCAGGGAATTACTCACAGAACTGGGTATTCCGGTACGGCATATCGTGTATGGAATGATAGAAATCGGCTATCCATCTGCTGCCGTAAAGATGCCAGCTAAGAAAGAGAATGTAGTTAAATATTATAAGGATAATAAATAATAGGAAAGGATAAATAATGATATGAAAGAACAGTTATTGAATGTGTTAAAGGAAGCATTACCGGGGATTGACTTTGAATCCTCGGATACTTTAGTAGATGATGGTATTCTGGATTCTTTGGCAATTACAACGATAATTGCAGAAATCAGTATGGAATTTGGAATCAACATTCCCTTTGATGAGTTAGAGTCGGGAAATTTTAATTCTGTAGATAATATGTTAATGCTGATTAAGCGGTGCAAAAAGTAGAACTTGTTATTATTGTTTAATGCAATTGGCTTGCAATCTACCATTAATAAAGGATAGTGGTATGTTTGGTTTTATATCAGTATCTTTATTATAATAAATTTAAAACGAACTTGACAATTTTTTAAGGGAGTTGAAACACCTAATACAAGATGATATAATCGGGAGTATCGAAACAAATCATAAGGTCGGCAATATCACGACCGAAGACGCATATAAGTTGAGACGGTATACACAGCAGCTTTGGGAGTATATTCAGACCCATACGGAGGAACTGAAAGGGGTGGAAGATATGACCGATGAATCATTTATGACAGACATTGATATATTGTGCGAGGAGTATAATAAGAAGGTGGAACAGGGCAGGAGAGAAGGCAGACAGGAAGGTATTAGGATTGTTGCAATAAAGATGCTGCAAAGCGGAGATTCTGTCGAGAAAGTTTCTAATATTACAGACTTGCCTGTTGAAAAGGTATTGGAGATGCAGAAAGAATTGTCTCAAATGTAACACATGTATTGTAATCCTACAAAGTATTTGAAAACTGATTGAAGCTAGCGTAAAGTTTTTGTAGGAAAATAAAATAGAGAAGAGGATACCAACTTGTGTTAAAATATAAAAAAACAAACAAATACAACACGAAAGAAGGTATCCTCTATGAAAGATAGTATACTACATTTTAGCGAAAAAGGAATCAAAAA